>DASTEX010000472.1:0-3509 GCA_035709185.1 Gemmatimonadales bacterium | reverse complement strand
TGGATGCCCGAATCGAGATAGCGTTTGGCGTCGGCGGCGGTGAAAGACTCCGGATCGCTGAACCACTTGCCCTGGAGCGGGAAGTTGAGCGTGAGCGGGCTCAACATGTCGACCACCGTGGCCCGCTTCACCAGGTCGATGGCCCGGGCGGAGTACTGGGCCCCGCCCTGCCACAGGGTAAAGCGACCCCGGTTGAGAAACGGCATGCCGGCCGCCGTCGCGGCGGCGCAGGTGCGGAGGAAGTTGCGACGCGTGGTCATGGGAGCCTCAGCGGTTGCCGGCGCCGGCGGTCACCGCGCTGCCGGGCACCCGGGTGAACGTTGCCAGGTCGGGAATTTCGAGGCTCACCACCTGCCCCTGGTGATCCACCCGGAAAGTCACGAACGTGCGGCCGAGCACTCGGTTACGGGCCACGGCCTCGAAGGTGTTGAAGTGCCAGTGCTGGAGGTCACCCAGGTAGTGGGGACCGAAGTGCATCACCAGCTTCTCGGCCTCCCGTGCGACGCGGATCTCTCCATACATGCTGTCGGCATAGGTGGAGACATAGCGGTCGAGGCTCAACGAGGGCGAGGTGTTGGCGACCCTCGCGGCCTCGGTCTTCCGCCGGTTCTCGGCCATCCGCTCGCGTCCCTCGCGGGCCTCCGCCAGGTAGGCCTTGCTCCAGTCCTTTACCGGGGTCCCGAGATGCAGGTCGATGGCGCGCATCGCGATGGCGGTGGGCAGGCTCGATTCGGCCAGATTGGTGAGCACCACGACACCGAGCTTCCGCTCCGGCACCAGGGCCACATAGGCCCGCATTCCCCGGATGGCGCCGCCATGGCTCACCAGCTTGACGCCGCGGTAATCCCGGAGTGACCAGGCCAGGCCATATCCCATGAGATGCGACTCGGGCCAGAGTTTTTCGTCGGTTTCGCTGGGCCGGATGTGCATCTGGATGGTGTGCATCTCCTTCACGGTGGCCGTATCGATCAGCTTGCGCCCGGACCAGGTGCCCTGCCCCAGGTGGAGCCGGATCCACTGGGCCATCTCGGCCACGCTCGAGTTGATGGAACCCGCCGGCCCGATGTTATCGATGTTCATCCACTCGACCGGCGCCACCTGCCCATCGATCCGCTCATGGGGCGTCGCGACGTCTTCCACCTGGGCCAGCGGCACCACGCTGGTCACGGTCCGGCGCATGCCGAGCGGCGTGAAGATCCGCTCACGCACGGCATCGTCCCAGGACTTGCCCATCACGCGGCCGGCGAGCTCTCCGGCGGCCAGGTACATGATGTTCTGATACCCGTAGCGACTCCTCAGGCTCCAGGTCGGTTTGAGATAGCGGACCCGCTGCAGCACCTGCTCCCGGCTGAAGCCGGAGGAGGCCCACAGCCGGTCGCCCCGGGTGAGCCCGCTCCGGTGAGTCAGCAGATCGCGGATGGTCAGCTCGCGGGTCACATACGGGTCGTACAGCTGGAATCCGGGAAGGTGCAACGTGACCGGATCGTCCCAGCGGATCTTCTTTTCGTCCACCAGCATGCCCAGCAGAGCCGAGGTGAACGCCTTGCTGGTGCTGCCGATGGCAAAGAGCGAGTTCTCTGTTACCGGGTCGGGACGCCCGAGCTGGCGGACGCCGTAGCCGCGAGCCAGTACCACGCTGTCATTGCGGACCACGGCCACGGCAATGCCGGGGGCCTCCCAGTCCGTCAGGGCCTGGGCGACGTAGGCATCGAAACCGCGGAGCGGCCCCTGCTGGGCGGACACGGGCCCGACGAGCAGGAGGACGCCGGCCGCCAGCATGCGGCTGAAACGCATCTTTCGCCTCCGGAAAAACTGTTCTTGGTATACGGGATCGTATGCAATTTGTTTCGCCCCGATCCCCTTCGCCAGTCTCACAGTGAAGCTCCGCTCCTCGTCAGCCGTTAGCCGTTAGCCGTTAGCCGTTAGCCGAGGCCCGTGCGGTGAGCGGTTGAACGGTTTTGCCGCGGCAAATGGCCTCACCGACGATGCGGGTTGGGTCCGGGAGGACCGCCGGCAAATACCTAAACCCGTAGACGGCTAACGGCTAGCGGCTAACCGCTAACGGCTGACGGTAGAGTAAATTCGTATATCATGACCTCCACCGTTTCACGCCTGAAATACGGCACCGTCGGCCACTGGATCGCCGGACAGGCGACGTCCGGAACCGGCGACACCCTCCCGGTGCACAATCCGGCAACCGGCGAAGTGATCGCCGAATCGGCGCTGGCTGACGCCGCGCTGGTGGGGCGCGCCGTCGGCGCCGCGCGGTCGGCCTGGCCGGCGTGGGCCGGGACTCCGGTGAAGGAGCGGGTCCAGGTACTCTACCGGTATCGGGAGCTGCTGCTGCGCCATCGCTCCGAGCTGGCGGGGCTGATCACGGAGGAGCATGGGAAGCTGGGGCCGGAGGCCGCAGCCGAGATCGACCGCGCGGTGGAACTGACCGAGTTCGCCTGCGCCATTCCCCAGTTTGCCACCGGTGAGGTGCTGGAGGTGGCGCGGGGAGTCGAGTGCCGGCTGGAACGGTTCCCGGTCGGGGTCGTCGCCTCGATCGTCCCGTTCAACTTCCCCGTGATGGTGCCCCACTGGACCATTCCCAATGCGATCGCGCTGGGAAACTGCCTGGTCCTCAAGCCCAGCGAGCGGGTTCCGCTCTCGGCCCGGCGAACCGCGGAATTGCTGGGGGAAGCCGGCCTCCCGCCCGGTGTGTTTACGCTGGTGAACGGCGCCCGGACGGCGGTGGAAGCGCTGTGTGATCACCCGGCCGTCGCAGCCGTCACCTTTGTGGGGTCCACGCCCACCGCCCAGGCGGTCTACCGCCGAGCCACGCAGCAGCTCAAACGGGCCCTTGCGTTAGGCGGGGCGAAGAACCACCTGCTGGTTTTGCCCGACGCGGACCCCCTCACCACCCCTTCCGCCGTGCTCAACTCGGCGATCGGGTGTGCCGGCCAGCGGTGCATGGCAGCATCGGTCCTTGTGGCCCTGCCGCAAACCGAGGGAATTCTGGAGCAGATCTGCCGGCTGGCCCGGGCCGCGGTGCCGGGCCGGGACTACGGCCCGGTGATCTCCCGCGCGGCCCGGGAACGGATCGAGCGGGGAATTGCAGGCGCCGTTGCCGACGGAGCCCGTCTCCTGGTCGATGGTCGCGAGGTCCGCCCGCCGGCCGGCTGCGCCGACGGTTTCTGGATCGGTCCCACCATCCTGGACCAGGTCACCCCGGGGATGGGGATCGCGGACGAGGAGATCTTCGGTCCAGTCCTCGCGGTCATGCGAGCCGGGTCCCTGGAGGACGCGCTGGCGCTGCAGCAGCAGTCCCGCTACGGCAACGCCGCCAGCATCTTCACCCGCGACGGCGCGGCGGCCCGGGCCCTGCTCGACCGGGCCAGCGCCGGCATGCTCGGGGTGAACATCGGGGTGCCGGTACCCCGGGAACCGTTTCCCTTTGGGGGATGGAATGCGTCCAAATACGGAGTGGGAGATATTACCGGACAGAGCGCAATCGAGTTCTTCAC
>DASTEX010000471.1:0-3824 GCA_035709185.1 Gemmatimonadales bacterium | reverse complement strand
ATGCCGACCTTGACGGCGTTGACGCCCCGCCGGACCAGCTCCCGGGCGCCTTCTTCCGTAGCCACGTTCCCCCCGACGAGCTGCGTGTCGGGGAAGGTTTCCCGCAGCAACGCCACGGTCCGCAGCACGCCTTCGCTGTGCCCGTGCGCCGAATCCACCACGATCACGTCACACCCCGCCGCCACCAGCGCCCGGGCCCGGGTCACCGCGTCGGGACCCGCGCCCACGGCGGCAGCCACCCGCAGGCGGCCGTGCTCGTCCTTGTTGGAGGCGGGATACTGCTGCCGCTTGAAAATGTCTTTGACCGTGATCAGACCGCGGAGCACGCCCTGGTCATCCACCACCGGCAACTTCTCGATCCGGTGCGTCGCCAGGATCCGTTCCGCCTCCTCCAGGGTGGTCCCGAGCGGAGCCGTGACCAGGTTCTCCCGGGTCATTGCCTGGTGGATCGGCTGTTCCAGATTGCGCTCGAACTGGAGATCGCGGTTGGTGACGATCCCGATCAGGCGGCCCTGTCCGTCCACGATCGGCACGCCCGAGATCCGGAACCGCTTCATCAGCGACGCGGCTTCGCGCAGCGGACGATCCGGCCCCAGGGTGATCGGGTTCATGATCATGCCGCTTTCGCTGCGCTTCACCCGGTCTACTTCGGCTGCCTGACGGTCCACCGGCATGTTCTTGTGAATCACCCCGATGCCGCCGGCCCGCGCCATGGCGATACCCATCTCGGATTCCGTCACCGTGTCCATGGCGGCGGAAACCAGAGGAATGTGCAGGGGAATGGCGCCGGTGAACCGGCTGGTGGTGGAAACGTCCCGAGGGTGAACCGTGGAGTGCCGTGGGACCAGCAGCACATCGTCGAACGTAAGGCCGGGATCCGGGAGGATCACGCTCATGCGGAGCCGTCCCGAAGCGCACCTGCCTGGTTTGTTCGCCGGAAAAGTCTGGCACCGGGGAGCAACATCCCGAAAGCTTAGGATGCACCCCCCCGCCGGTCAAGCTGGTTTTGAATCCTTTTCGCTCCGGGCAGGGCGGTCGGGGTCAGGGCCGCCCTCCCGTGCCGGCGGACTCGCCGCTTTCACGGCCTCATCCACCACCGACTGCGCCGCGGCGGCCACGCCCTTCATCACCTTGCCGGCGCTCTCCATCAGGCCCATAGTCCCGCTCACCGCCTTGAGGGGCAGCCCTACCGCCCGCATGGTATCCTCGGCGGTCTCCGTCAGCCGGGAGAAGAACCCCCCGCCCGCACCGCGTTCCGCGTATTTGCTCTCCAGAAACTCGACATAATCGAGGATCTGGTATCCCCGCTCGTCGCTCAGGGTCTCGAGCCGGCGGAGAATCCGCTCTTTCAGCAGCTCGTTCATGGCTCCCGCGCCTGATCCAGCCGGTCGAGTTGTATCACCGGCGTGGGCAGATGCCGGGTGCGGCCCGCCACAATCCTCCCCCGCGCCACGAATTCATCGAGCGGGTTCATTGAGCGGAACTGCTGCGCCTGTTCCCGGGTCACCACCACGTACACGAAGCCCACCTCGGGCAACGGCCCCCGCGTCAGCAGATAGGGCTGACCGGGAGGAATCTCGGGACGAAGCTCATCCGCCCGCTGGACCGACAGGAACTGGAGCCGCCAGGTGACCGCCTGACCCACCATCTTTTCCGGCGCGGCGCGGAGCTGCTCCAGCGTGATCGATTCCTCCGGCGTAGTGGGGCGCAGGTCTTCCGAGCGTACCCAGGTCTCGGTCCGCACCCGGACCCAGTTCCCCGCCCTGCCGGTCACCTCGCCGGGTATCTCCTCCGGAGCGAGGCCCACCTCGGCCGCACCCGGTCCGATCGAAATCAATGCCCCTTTGCGGATGACCACCCGATCCGCCGTGGCCTGGACCACCGGAATGGTCGGCGGCACTGCCTCGGTGGCGGCGCTGTCCGCGGTATCCGTGGCGGCCTCGCCCACCGGCGGAGGAGCCGGCTCGCTCCGGGCGATGCGGGTTTCCCGGGTGGGCCGCGGGGTGGCGCCGGTAAACACCCAGGCCGTTCTCCGGACCCGGGTCCAGCGGCCCTGGCGCGCCACCCGGGTGAAGCCGGTACCCCGGATGGCCCGGGCGATCAGCTCACCGTCGGGACGTTTCCTGAGGTTCTCACCCCCCCGAGCGTTTACCGCCAGGGTGAACTGCCGGTGGGGGGAAGGACCGGTGGAGGCGGTGTAGATCCACCCCTCGAACGTCACCTGGCGCCAGTTCTGCCGGGTGCGGCCGTACGTCACCTGCGCACCGGCCCGCAGCGTCCCCAGCAGTACTCCGTTGGGCTCGGCGTAGAACGAGGTGTTGCGGCGGAGAGTGACGGGCTGGGCCCGCTGCGGCAGGGACTCCAACGGATGAATCGCGAGAGCCGCGGCCGGTGGCGCCGGGGCCAGCAGGGTGAGCAAAACCAGCCCGGCTGCGGCTGGTAGCCGACCCCACGGAGGGCTAGATTGCGGCGCGATCATCACTTCCGGCATTGTAGAACGCGCGGAGAGGCATGTCAAACGGATTCCGGCGCCGGCGCCCCGTGGCGCTGGTTGTGCTCGACGGCTGGGGCTATCGGAAAGAACGTCAAGGCAACGCCATCGAGCTCGCGAATACCCCCGTCTGGCATGAGCTGTTCGCCGGCAGTCCCCGCACCCTGCTGGCCGCCAGCGAGCTCGCCGTGGGCCTGCCCGATGGCCAGATGGGCAACAGTGAGGTCGGCCACCTGAACCTGGGGGCCGGCCGGGTGGTCCCCCAGGACATTGTCCGGATTTCCCTGAGCATCAGAAGTGGTGAGTTCTTCCAGCTGCCGCCGCTGGTGGAGCTGTGCAATTACGTCAAGCAGACCGGCGGCACGCTCCACGTGATGGGCCTCCTCGGATTCGGTGGAGTACACGCCCTTGACCAGCACGTCCTGGCCGCAGTGGAGCTGGGCCTCCGTCATGGGGTACCACGGGTGGTCATCCATGGTTTCCTGGACGGCCGTGACTCGCCCCCCAAGTCGGGTTTCGCGGTGGTTCAGAAACTCCGGATGGACTTGAAGGAGCTGGCCGGGAGGTTCGGTCCGCCCGCCCGCCCGCCCGCCTGCCCGCCCATAGCCAGTTTGTGCGGCCGCTATTACGCCATGGATCGCGACCGGCGCTGGGACCGGACCCGCCTGGCCTACGATGCCATCGTGCATGGCCGGGCCCCGGTCACCTCCGACGATCCGTCTTCCGCCGTGGCTCAAGCCTATGATCGCGGTGAAACCGACGAGTTCATCAAGCCGATGGTGATCCTCGATCACGGCCGGCCGATAGCCCCGGTCCGGGAGGGCGACGGCATCTTCTACGTGAACTTCCGGAGCGACCGGATGCGGCAGCTGGTCCGCGCGCTCTCGATCGACGGATTCGACGGTTTCGAGACCGGGCCCCGCCCGGCCACCCGCGCCGTCACCATGACCCAGTACGACCAGACCTTCCCGCTGCCCCGGGCCTTCCCGCCCTTCTCCTTCGACCGGATCCTGGCCGAGGTCCTGGCCGACCGTTCCCTCACCCAGTTCCGGACGGCGGAGACCGAGAAGTACCCCCACGTGACCTACTTCTTCAACGGAGGGGTCGAGCCGCCCTTTCCGTGCGAGGAACGCGTGCTGGTTCCGTCTCCCAAGGTCGCCACCTATGACCTGATGCCGGAGATGAGCGCGGTGGGCGTGACCGACGGCTTGTGCCGGGCACTGGAGGCCGCCGAGCACGACTTTCTGCTCTGCAACTTCGCCAACGCGGACATGGTGGGGCATACCGGCGTGGTGCCGGCGATCATCCGCGCGGTGGAGACCATCGACGCGTG
>DASTEX010000470.1:0-3732 GCA_035709185.1 Gemmatimonadales bacterium | reverse complement strand
ACCGTGATAGCTGATAACTGATAACTGATAGCCGATAGCTGATAGCTGACCGCTGACCGCTGACCGCTGATAGCTGGCAGCTACTTGGTAATATCGATCCCTACCTTACCTTCTCTCCGCAGCACCGTCACTCCCACGTCGTGCGGGTGACGCTCCAGCAGCAGATCCAGCGAACCTCTTCCTACCTCGAGATTGTAGATCCGGACTGAAGGCAGCCACTCGGGCAGCAGGGGATTGCTGAACCGGACCACGCTGGTCCGGGCTTCAACGCTCAGCCCCAGGCAGGCCTGGAGCAGCATGTAAACGGACCCGGAAGCCCACGCCTGAGGCAGGCAGGCGACCGGGTAGAGGGTGGGGGCCTCACCCGGGCGGCGCTCGAAGCCGCAGAACAGTTCGGGCATCCGGTGCAGATCCAGGTAGGTGGCCGCCTCGAACAGCCCCTCGAACGGCTGAAGCACCGCCTCGCGCAGGCCGTACCGGGCGAACCCCGCCGCGATGATCGCGTTGTCATGGGGCCAGACCGAGCCGTTATGGTACGACATCGGGTTGTAGCGCACCTCAGCGCTCCCAAGCGTCCGGATCCCCCATCCGGAGAAGCTGGCCGAGTCGAGCAGGCTCCGCGCTACCCGTTTGGCCCGTGACGGCTTCACGATGCCGGTGAACAGGCAGTGGCCCGGATTGGAGCTGCGGACCCGGCAGGGCCGTTTCTTCCCGTCGAGCGCCAGGGCATAGGTCCCCAGCTCCTCGCACCAGAACTCCTCCTCGAACCGCTGACGAAGCCGCCGCGCGGCTTCGCGCTGCCGCTCCACCAGGTCGGTCCGGCCCAGGACCAGGGCCAGCTCCGCGGCCGCCCTTCGAGCAGCATAGACGTAGCCCTGGACCTCACAGAGGGCGATGGGCGGCTCGGCCAGGGCCCCGTCGGGGTGAAACACCGAGTCGTGGGAGTCCTTCCAGCCCTGCTGCACCAGGCCCGTCTCGGTGTGGCGCCGGTACTCGACGAAGCCGTCCCCGTCGCTGTCCCCGTACTGATCGATCCAGGTCAGGGCCCGTTCGATGGCAGGCCAGAGAGACTCGAGGAATTCGCGGTCCCCGGTGCGGTCGAAATAGGCTCCGGCGAGCATCACGAACAGCGGCGTGGCGTCGACGCTTCCATAGTACCGGCCGAACGGAACCTCGCCTAACGCCGCCATCTCGCCGGTGCGGGTCTCGTGCAGGATCTTGCCGGGCTCGGCGTCCCTGGCCGGATCCAGCTCGGTGGCCTGGTTGGCCGCGAGATAGGCCAGGACGCCGCGGGCGACATCGGGATCGAGCCACAGCAGCTGCAGCGCGGTGATGATGCCGTCCCGGCCGAAGACGGTGCTGAACCACGGGACGCCGGCGTAGGGGTAGAGCCCGTACGGCGTGGTGCTCAGCATCATCTGCAGGTCGGCCCGGGAGCGGCTGATCCACTGATTGAACTGTTCGTTGCCGGAGCTGACCGAGGCATGACTCCGGTCGGCGGCGCTGCGGGAGCGGCTGAGCGCCCGGCGGGACTCATCGAATCCAGCCGGCAGGGGACGGGCCGCCGGCGGTCCGCTCTCGCAGCGGACCGCGAGGAAGATCTGTTCCTGGGCCTGGGGCTCCAGGGAAATGGCGAACCGCGCGACCGAGGCGTCGAGCTGGGCCGGCCGGGGATGGAACTCGAGCCGGGTCCGGCGGATCACGCCATCGAGCCCCTGGTAGCCCAGCACGCAGACGCCGTCTTCCAGCTCCGGCTCGAGGTACTGGCCCCGCCGCTGCCGATGGGTGCCGCGGACCTCGAAGATGTCCACGAAATCGGCTGCGAAGTTCAGCGTGAGCGAGAGCGCGACCGGGGCCAGCCCGTAGTTCGCCAGCACGAGCCGTTCATAACACGTGCCCTGCCAGAGGAACTTGGAGCGGAGGAGATGCACCACGCCGTGCTGGAGCGCGAGGCCGCCGCTCTCGCCGTTCAGGTCGGGGTTGGTGAGGTCCACCGCCAGCGTGTCGTTCGCCTCGCTGATGGTGGAGGAGAGCAGCAGGGGCCGGGTCTGGCCCAGCCGGAGCTCCAGGCGGGACAGGTGACGGGTCCCCTGGTGAAACACGCCCTGTTCGCCCATTCCCATCGCCAGCACGTCCCCGAACCGGTCGAACACGCCGAAAGTGTCGTCCTGCTTGAGGACCCGGGTCCGGCCGTCTGCCCGCGACGAAGTGGCCCGGATGTAGTAATGCTCCTCGATGCGGATGACGTCTTCGTCGATATGGGTGGTCACTGCAGGACGGCTCCGGTCGACAGGTTGCCGCCGCGAAGCACCGGGCCTTTTGCCGGAGCGGCGATGGCGCGGCGATAGACTTCCAGGTAGCTCGCCGCCATGTGGGCCGAAGTAAAGCGGGCCTCGAAGGCGTCGCGGCAGCGCCGCCGGTCGAGAGCCGCGGCGCGGGGGACGGCCGCCACCGCGCCTTCGAGATCGTCCACGATGCACCCACTCACGCCGTCCTCGATGATCTCCGGCACCGAGCCGCGGCGGAACGCGATGACCGGCGTGCCGCAGGCCATCGCCTCGATCAGCACCAGCCCGAACGGCTCGGGCCAGTCGATCGGAAAGAGCAGGGCGATCGCGTCGCCCAGCAGCTGCTCCTTCTCGTGCTCGTTCACCTCGCCCACATACTGCACGAAGGCGGGATCCAGCAGCGGCTTGATGGCGGAGTCGTAATAGTCCTGGTCGACCTTGTCGACCTTGGCCGCCATCAGCAGCGGGATCCCCGACCGGCGGGCGATCTCGACGGCCCGGTCGGGGCCTTTTTCGGGGGAGAAGCGGCCGAGGAACGCCAGATAGGAGCCGGGCCGCTCGTGCAGCCGCAGCAGATCGGCCGGCAACCCATGGTAGACGGTGGCGATCCAGTGGATCCAGGGCAGCGCCGTCCGCTGCGCGTCGGAAATGGAGATTACCGGCTCGTCGGGGAAGTTCCGGTACAGTGGGACCAGCTCCGGCAGGTCGAGCTGGCCGTGCAGGGTGGTGGCCCGGGGAACCCCGACCCGGGCCGAGACCGGGAAATGGAAATAGTCGATGTGAAAATGGATGAAGTCGAACTCCTGCCGGTGACGATAGACCTCGTCGACCAGCCGGATGTGGTGGGCGATCTGGTCCCGGCAGGTCTCGTCCAGCCGGAGCGACTGCTCGGTCACGGGGATCAGCCGGGCCGAGGTCACCGAGTCGCCGCTGGCGAACAGGGTGACGTCGTGTCCCGCGGCAACCAGCTCCTCGGTCAGGTAGGAGACGACCCGCTCGGTGCCTCCATAGAGCTTGGGGGGCACGCTTTCAAACAGGGGCGACACCTGGGCAATCCGCACCGCTTCCTCAATTCCGCGCTCTTTGGGGAGTGACGCTCGGCCGCGCCGCGTCAGCCACGCCAGGCTGTGAGGAGGCCGTCTGAGGGTCTGCTGGCCCTCAAATCGTCGAACGTTCCTTATGACGTATAAGATGTATTCTGTTAAGTAGCTCTGGGGAAAACTGTGGAAAAGCGGGTCTGGGATACTCTAACCTGCTGCCGTACCGAGAGATTCCCGGTTCAACCGTGTTCCTGTCGGAAGGATTGGCGGGCTCGCCTGTCATTCTGCGATTCCTGACGAGGACCTGACAAGCCCGCCCCGATACGGCTCTGCCCTCATCGGGGGCTAGCCACCCCCCAGCTCCAAGCGCGTGTTGGGTGACGGGGCGCCTCTGGCGGAGGTCG
>DASTEX010000469.1:0-2569 GCA_035709185.1 Gemmatimonadales bacterium | reverse complement strand
CGTCAAGCACCGGCTCCGTTTCGTCGATATGGCCCAGAACCCGATCGTCCCGTGGATGGCCGGTATCGTCGCGGCCGTCCTGGCTTGGCCGCTGGCGGCACTGCCGCTGATCACCACCATGACCAGTGCCGTCTTCGGCCTCGGCATCGGGCTCGGGACCCGGAGCGGCGCACGGGCTGTCCGCGAGATGGATCGGCTGCCGGCGCGGGTGGGACGGTACTGACCGTTAGCCGTTAGCCGTGACAGCACCGATTTCGGGATGGTCATCCCGAGCCGACACCCTATCGTCGCCGACTCACGGCTCACGGCTCACGGCTCACGGCTCACGGCTGACGGCTCACGGCTCACGGCTCACGGTGGAGCGGACTATTTTTCGGGTATGGCTGAGGTAACCTGCGTCCGCTGCGGACAGACCCGCGACCGAATGGCCTTCAAACCCTTCCCCACGCTATTGGGTCAGCGGGTCTTCGATTCCATCTGCTCGGTGTGCTGGGGTGAATGGGTGAAGCATCAGCAGGCCCTGATCAACCATCACGGGCTGCACGTGCAGGAACCGGAACACCGGCAGTTGCTGTACCAGCACTTGGAGCAGTTCCTCTTCGCCAACTCGCCTTCCGCCTAGGTCGGACAGGGCGGAAAAGGCGGAAGAAATCGAAAGGGCGGAAGACTGATCTTCCGCCCTTTCCGTCTTTTCCGCCCTTTCCGTCGCAGTCAGGGTGTGAGCTTCCCCGTAATCGTCTGCCGCTGCTTCTGGCGCATGATCTCGAGCTTGACGGTCTCGTCCTCATCGTACGACCGGAGGATCCGGAGCAGGCTCCCCGGACCTTGGGGCTTGCGGCCATCCACGCTCAGGATCACGTCGCCCCCCTTGAGCCCCAGTCCGGAGCCCTCGGGTGCCCGGATCACCAGAACGCCTTCCGTGGTTCCGAAGTAGCTGCCCAGGTCGGGGTTGAGCGGGGCCAGCTCCAGGTCCCTCAGGGCTCCGCCGAACGCGGCCACCACCCCGAGCCGACGCATTCGCTCCGGCCCCTGCGGCTCCATCGGCTCGATCCGGACACCCGGGGGAATTTCGAACCGCTCGAATGCCCGGCCCTCCGGGAAGATGAACCGGCCGCCTTCGAGCCCGAGGCCAGCATCCTCACTGGTAACCACCGATGCGGTGCGCCGGCTGTCCCCCCGGAGATACTCGACCTGCACCGTGTCGTTCGGCTCCAGCTTGGCCGCCAGCTCGATCAGCTGCACGCCGGGAGCGGATTCTTCCCGGCTCACCTTCCGGCCGGGAGTGGTCAGCACCGATTTCCCGTCCAGCCTGGTGATGATGTCGCCGGAGCGGAGGCCGGCCTTGTGCGCGGGCCCGCCGGGGGTCACCGACTCGATGAACGCGCCCAGCGAATCGGTTTCCTTGGCGTCCAGGCTCACCCGGACGCCGAGCCGGGCCCGGCGCTGCATCAGCGGGAGGAATTGATCGGTCATGTCCTCGCCGTTGATCATGATCCTGGCCCGCGGCTGTCCCCGATGCACCTTGATCGTATCGCGGGACTCCTGGGCCGCGAGCGGCTGGGCCAGCAGGACGCCGAGAGTTACTGCAATGAAGAACCGCATCTAACCGTCACCTTCCTTGAGCTAGGGTCTGGCGAGAAGCCTCGCCGCGTTCTCAGAATTCCGCGTACGACGCCCGGGTCACGTGAACGTCCACCAGGGCATCGAGCAGTCCCACCCGTTCGCGCCACAGCCGGAGCTGCCGTTCGTTCCGCAGGGGATCGCGCCGGTCCATCAGGTCGAGCAATTCCAGCTGGCGGTCGAGCGAGCTGACCTGGTCCTCCAGCCGCGCGGCAATCGCCGCGGTGCGGCCATCGATGGCCCGGCTCTCGGGGTTGTACTGCCGGAGCTCTTCCTCCAGCAGCTGCGACCGCGCGATCACCGTCTCCAGCTGGCGTTCCGCGGCCAGCTCATCTCCGGCGGGCCCGGGATTCACTCCGCCGATCAGGGGACGGAGGACCAGCGCGATCGCGATGGCAGCCGCGAGCGCCAGCGCCATCGTGACGCTCCGCATCACCGTCCGATTCCGGCGCTCTTTCACGTGGCGCGTCCGGATTTCCAGAAACTGGTCCCGCGAGGGCCGCGGCGTCGGCAGCGCCTTCAACCGGGCCACCCGCTGCGACAGCCGGCCGGATTCCGCCTGGCACCGGGGGCAGCCCTGCAAATGCGCGCGGGCGGAAGCCTGGCCCGGCTCGAGCCCGGGCTCGTTCACCTCCCGCAGCTGTTCCATAGTGAGGTGGGTCATGCCGCAACCTCCTCTCCCAGCCAGCGACGGAGCCGGGTGTGGGCCCGCGCCAGCTGCGACTTCGAAAAACTCACCGTCTTGCCCATGAGATTGGCGATCTCCTCATGGGTGTACCCCTCGACATCGTGCAGCCACACCACGGCCCGGGCGGTGTCGGAGAGCCGTTCCAGCGCGGCCTCCAGGTCCATGCGCAGAGCCGGCTGGTCCCGGGGCGGGGTCGCCACGTCGTCGTTCAGCTCGTCGGCGTCGCGGTACTTGTTACGCCGGAGCCGCATCAGTGCCTTG
>DASTEX010000468.1:0-6119 GCA_035709185.1 Gemmatimonadales bacterium | reverse complement strand
CCGCCCGGACTCGCAGTCGGCCACCAGGGTCTCCCACAGCCGGTCCAGCCCAGGAGCTCCGGGGACCGAAAAGGCCCCCACCCGGGCCTGAACTCGTTCCTGCCGGACCAGGTCTGCCACCGCCTGGAGCAACGTGAGCTTGTTTCGGTAGTGGTAGAGGACCAACCCTTTGGCGCACTTGGCCTGCTCGGCAACCTGGTCGATTGTCCACCCGGTCAGCCCGCGAGACAGGATCGTATCTCTAGCTGCTTCAAGGATCTTCCGGCTGGCTTGGAGATCATGGGTGGCTGGCACTTCCGACTCCATCAAAGCGGACAAGAGTAAGATCGATGGTACTGACTGTTCAGTCAATAACGCGACGCTTGCACTTGGAACGTTCGCGCCTCAATTTGAAACCCCATCGCCGACCGGGCCGTAACCAGTGGTATGAGCGCCGATACCCTTACCCCCATGCCTTCTGTCTTTTCCCCTCTCGCCAAGTCGTTGCTGGACTCATTCAGCGAAGGGGTCATCGTTTTCGACGCCCAGGGCCGGGTCATCTACCTGAATCATCCGGCCCGGGAAGCCCTGGGTGACAAGTTCGACTTGAGCCTTCCAGCGCGTGAGTTGATGCCCCTGATGGCGCAGCTGGGAGGCCGGCTTCGCCCGCTGCGGGTGGGGAATCTGGAGTTGGGCGAAGCCATGTTTCTGCCCGCAGTAGAGGGGCCCAGCACGCTGGCCGAGCGGGAAAAGGAAGCGATCGTGCGATCGCTCGACGCTCACGGCTGGCGGCTGGCGGAAACGGCGCGGAGCCTGGGAATCAGCCGAACCACGCTCTGGCGCCGGCTCCGGGCCTACGGACTCCATCGCGACGGCCGGAACCGGTTCGCCCAGGCCTCGTAACTCCGCCGGAATTCACGTCGGGCGCGCCGCCGGGACCTTGCTCCGGCGGCGTGTGCATTTTTGCCCATCATTACGCTGCACTCGGCACTCTGCACTCGTTTAGGATTCAGCCATGCGACTGATCCACTGGGTCTGCCTGGCGTTGGCCGCCTGCAGCGGATCCGATTCCTCCACCGCGGAACTGTCCATCGAATGGGAAGGCGAAGTGCCCGGTCGCTTCTCGGCGCCGGGCAAGGCGGTACTCTGCCCCCAGACCGGCCAGGTGGAGCTGGAGGCGATCCGGGGGGACACCGGCGTGGCGGCCGTGCTGTTTCTGGCAGACTCGAGCCGGGTCGCGGCCGCGGAATATCCGATCTTCCTGGCGGCGAGTTATCCGGAGCCGCGCCCCGGCGCCCTCGCGGGGATGCGATGGTTCGACGCCGTCCAGGTGGTCGCGTGGGAAGGGCTCCGGGGGACCATCGAAGTCAGGCCGGCCGACTCGACGCTCGCGGGGACCTTCAGCGTGACGATGCAGCAAGTGAATCACCCCGACACCGTTCTGGTCACCGGCCGGTTCAGCGGAATTCCGCTGATCCGCGCGGACAGCAGCTGTCGCGCGGCCATGCGGCGGAACACTATCTAAAAGTCGGAGACGGTCGAAGACGGTCGAAGGCAGTCGAAGACGGTCCTCCCCCCAGACGGTGATGGGTGGGGTGGACCGCCTTCGACCATCTTCGACCATCTTCGACTGTCTTCGACCCTCTCCGACTAGATTGGGGACGTGCAGCACGCCTATTTCCGGAAGGGCTTCGGCCTCAAATCGGCTATCGAGCCTCAGCTCGAGGCTGACTACGCCAGCCGGATCGTCGACACGGTCCGCGCGAAGGGCTACGCGCTCGAGGTTCCGCCCTTCCGGTTCCGCCTGGCTCGCGAGTTCGGATTCTGCTACGGCGTCGATCGCGCGGTCGAATACGCCTACGAGACCCGCACCAAGTTTCCTGACAAGCGGCTGTTCCTGGTCGGTCAGATCATTCACAACCCGCATGTCAATGCGCGTCTGGAGGAGATGGGCATCACCTTCCTCCGGCACGACAGCCAGGGCAGGTTCGATTTCTCCGGTGTGACGCCGGACGACGTCGTGATTCTGCCGGCCTTCGGCGTGACGGTGAACGATTTCCAACGCCTGCGGGACCTGGGCTGCGTGGTGGTCGATACCACCTGCGGATCGGTGCTCAACGTCTGGAAACGGGTGGAGAGCTACGCCCGCGACGGTTTCACCGCCATCATCCACGGCAAGTACTGGCATGAGGAGACCCGGGCCACCGCCAGCCAGGTGACCCGGTATCCCGGCGGGAAATACCTCGTCCTGCTCAACATGGACGAGGCGAAGATGGTGATCGACTTCATGGAGCACGGCGGGGACCCGGCTCCGCTCCAGGACCGGCTGGGGAAGGCGTGTTCCCCCGACTTCGATTTCACCCGCGACCTCGAGCGGATCGGTTTCGCCAACCAGACGACCATGCTGGCGGGAGAGTCCCTGGCCATCGCGGGCGCCTTCACGCAGTCGATGATCGAACGCCATGGTGCTGAAGCGGCCGCGCAGCACGTCCGCACCTTCGACACGATCTGCTCGGCCACTCAGGAACGGCAGGACGCGGTGGTGGAGCTGCTCAAGACCCCACCCGATCTGATGCTGGTGATCGGGGGATACAACTCGTCCAATACGACGCACCTGGCCGCCCTCTGCGCAGCGAAGGGGGTGCGGACCTATCACATCGAGGATGCTGCGAGCATCGATCCCGCGGCCGGGACCTTGAGGCACCAGCCGGTGCGTCAGAAGCGTGACGTGGTGGAGGGCCCCGGCTGGCTCGGCGCGGCTCGCGATATCGGGATCACCGCCGGCGCCTCGACGCCGAACAACAAGATCGGCGAAACCATCGCGCGGGTCTGCGCGACTGCGTCGGTGGATCTCGAGTCCGCGCTTCGGTAGCTCTTCGGTCTAACCAGCCTTCGTTCCCGACGGTACAATCTCCGCGGTTTAGCATGACTTGATAACCGCGATGACCGACCGACACGTTCCCCTGCGCCAGCGGCTGCTCGAGCTGCCGCGGGTCATCACCCGAAAGATGTTCGGCGCCGAGGCCTACTTCGTAGGCCCCGCCATGTTCGCGTTCTTCACACCTACCTCGGTGGTGCTGCGGCTCTCTCCCGGCGCGTTCACCGAAGCGGCGGCCCAGGGGCTGGCCCGTCCGTTCCTTTCCTTCGGAGCGGCGCACGTGAACGGCTGGGCCGAGTTCCCGGTCGAAGGCAAGGATCCGGCCGAGATCGACCGCTGGCTCATCTCGGCCCACGCCACCGGCACCCATGCCGCTCGCAGCGCCGCCCGGCGCAAGCGGCCGGCGAGGGCGAGGCGGGTCGCGCGAAAGTAGGTTCTCAGTCCTTAGTCCTAAGTCCCAGTATCAGCCCGCCTAACAACCCCACTGCCACTGCAACCGTCTTCCGGAACGTTCGCTGCGGCAGACGGAGCAGCACGCGTTCGCCCAGCAGGGTCCCGAACACCACCCCTGCGCCGGCGATGAGAATCAGGGGCCACATCCGGGCCATCGCGTTGCCGCTCACCACCAGGTAGACCGGCACGCGCGCGGCGTCGACCACCAGGGCAGTGGCCGTGGCGGTGGCGACGAAGGCAGTGGGTGAGAGGGGAAAGGACAGCAGCGCCGCGGAGCGAAGGCCGCCCTGGTTGCCGGCCAGGCCTCCGAAGAGGCCGGAGAGCGCCCCGCCGAGGGTCGCAGCCAGGCCGCCGTGTCGCTGGTCGCCGTCCCGTGCGGGCTGCCGGCGGCGGAGGCGGCCCGGCAGATCCAGCAGCCCCGCGACCCCGGTCAGGATCAGCAACCCGCCCAGAATCAGCTGGAGCAACGGGCTTCCCATTCGAGCCTGCAGCAGCGCTCCGAGCAGGGCGCCCGCCGCGCTGGCAATGCCGAACTGCCGGAAGACGTGCCAGTCGAGCTCGCGGCGGAGCCGGATGAACCGGATGGCAGTGCCGATTACGTGCGGCAGGGCAACCGCGGCGATGGCGTGCGCGGCGGAATAGCGGAGCATCAGCACCGGCGTCACCAGGCTGCCGATGCCGAATCCGACGACCGATGCAATGCCGCCAGCCAGCGCCGCCACCAGAAAGACGAGAAGCGCGAAGAGCATGGAGTGGGGCTAGTCCGACCATCCGACCGTCAGGCCGCCTGCCCGTCTGTCGCCAGCATCTCCGCCACCGCGGCGATGGTGTGCGGCGCGCTGCCTTCCGCCCGGTTGTTGACCAGGATGTAGGCCGGGAGCCGCAGCCGGGTGGCGGTGGTGGCGAGGCGGGCCAGGTCCCGCCGGAGCTCCGGCTGGGGATCGCGGATCCGGTCGTAGGGCTGGAACATCTTTACCGCGTCGGCGTAGGCGCGGCCGGGGCGGAGGAGGGCCCGCGCCACGAGAAAGTCGCTGGTGATGGAGCCCTCCAGGTCGAGCTGATAGCCTAACGGCGGCATGCGGGTCCAGGAATTGAACACGTGGGCCACGTTGTGCTCCCGCAGCACGGCAAAGTAGGCCGGCGTCAGGAAATCCTCGTTTCGCACCTCCACCGCGTAGCGCGCGTCATCCGGGAGCGCGCCGAGAAACCGGTCCAGCCGTTGGGCGAACTCGGCGGGCCCTTCCTTGCCCCAGCCGGTGATAGCCTGAAACTCGAAGACGAAGGGACCGCTGTGCTTCGCGAAATGATCCCGGTACGGCTGATACACGTCGCTGATGAACAGCAGGGGGTTCAGGAAATCCGGATTGCGTTGCCCCGCGAGCGCGGGGTGTTCCCGCTTCCCCGCAAAGCGATGGACCGTGATCCGGTCCCACACCTTGCTCACGCACTTGAAGCCGGCGGGAAGGACCCGGCCCCAGTTCTCGAGCGACCGGGGCTGGGGCGGGCCGTAAAAGCTCGAATCGATGCCGACCGTGGTAAACAGGGGAAACCGCGCATACTCGGCCAGCATCCGGGAGGTGGCGCCGTGCTCCGGCCAGACCCGCGAATAGACCAGGCCGGCCCAGCCGGGATAGGTCCACGTGGAGGTGCCGAAGTGGATCTGGGAGGGGATGCGGGCGCGCCAGGCCGCCAGGGTTTCCCGGTCCGGCAACGGGGAGGCCGGGACCGGCCCCCCTCCCGCCACGCCTCCCAGCTCCAGCTGCTCGCTCACTCGGCCGCGACGATCCGGTAGATCCGGCCCTCCGCCACGACGATGTACAGCTCACCCAGCGCATCTTCACCGAAGCTGGTCACGTTCTCACCGGTGAAGAGGGAAGTCCATTGGGCCTCGTCGACCGCCTCGCCATTCTGGTACCGGAAGCTGCGGATCCAGCCGGAGCAGAAGTCGGCGTAGAAGTAGGTGCCCTGGAGGCCCTGAATCGCCTGACCCCGATAGACATGGCCGCCGGTGATGCTGCAGCCGTCTTCGTGGGTGTACTCCACTACCGGCAGGGTGAGGCCTCTCTTGTCGCATCCGGAGGACGGCGAAAAACACTCCGATCCTTCGGTGATGCGCCATCCGAAGTTGACCGCGCGGCCGAATCCGTCCGTGCCGGTGACCACACTGACCTCCTCCAGCCGGTGCTGTCCCACGTCGGCCACATAGAGATCGCTGGTCTCGCGGTCGAAGCTGAAGCGCCAGGGATTGCGAAGGCCCACGCTCCAGATGCCCCACAGCACGTTGCCGTTGCCCACGAACGGATTACCGGGCGGGATGGTCGCGTTCCCGTCGTCATCGATCCGGTAGCGCAGCAGCTTGCCCAACGCTTCGGAGAGATCCTGCGCCCGGTTCCCGGGGTCGCCGCCGGAACCGCCGTCGCCCATTCCGATGAAGAGGTTGCCGAACGGTCCGAAGGTCACGTGACCGCCGTTATGGTTTTCGAACGGCTGCTCCACGAAGAGGAACACGTCTTCGGTCGAAAGATCGGCCTGGTCGGGGTTGGCGCTCACCTTCAGGCTGGAGACCCGGGTATGGCCGTCGGTGCCGGTGTAGTTGATGACGAAGACCCCGTTGGAGGCGTAATCGGGGTGGAAGGCCAGCCCGAGGAGCCCCTGCTCCGAACCGGTCGAGACCCGTCCGCGAATGTCGAGGAAGGGTTCTTCCACCAGCTGACCATCCTTGATGAGCCGGATCGTGCCCCGTTTTTCGACAACATAGAGCCGGTTGGTTTCAGAAAGCGGCGCCGTGACCAGCACCGGGAACGAAAGA
>DASTEX010000467.1:0-13657 GCA_035709185.1 Gemmatimonadales bacterium | reverse complement strand
GGAGCGGACGGTGATATGGTAAAGGTACCCGGCGACGATACATTCTGGAACAAACCGCCGCCGTTCTACGTCATGCCGCGGTGCAACCCTCTCGGGAGATACTGCCATGGGTCTGATCGCCACGCTCGTCATCGGACTGATCACTGGGCTCAT
Organism: Gemmatimonadales bacterium; assembly: GCA_035709185.1. Classification (GTDB taxonomy): domain Bacteria; phylum Gemmatimonadota; class Gemmatimonadetes; order Gemmatimonadales; family GWC2-71-9; genus SZUA-320. The sequence continues at coordinate 13,504 of DASTEX010000467.1, read as the reverse complement.
CGCCAAAGCGCTGATGCCGGGCAAGGACCCCGGTGGCTGCATCATCACCATCCTGCTGGGTATCGGCGGCGCCTTCCTCGGAACGTTCCTGGGACGGACGCTCGGACTCTACGGCCCCGACAGCCGGGCCGGCTGGCTGATGTCGATCGTGGGAGCGGTAATTCTGCTGTGGATCTACCGGCTGGTGAGTAAGCGGACCTAACGGCCGGTCGAAGATGGTCGGAGACAGTCGAAGATGGTCGGAGACAGTCGAAGATGGTCGAAGACAGTCGAAGGCGGTAACTGACCATCAAACCATCTTCGACCATCTTCGACCACCTTCGACTGTCTTCGACCTCAAGAACGGCGTCGCCGCCTGCCTCCGGAGCGCCGGTCAGTCCTCACCGGCTTCCGCTCACCCGTCCGGTGGGCGGCGGCTACCTTCTCCTGAAGATCCTCCAGCGTTGCCGCTTCGATCGGCCGCTCGTCGCTCCGGTACACGATGAACCGGAGCGGGCGGTCGAACTGGGGCAGGTCCTGCATCCGGAGCCGGCGGGCCTGTCCTTCCCTGAGTCGGAGGCGGACGATGCCGGTTCCGCGCTCCACATCGTATTCCAGCGGAACGGCGTCGCCGGCCAGGCGCACCATGTTGGGCAAGCGGTCGAGCTTCTCGCGCATATCGGGCGGCACCCGCTCGAGCGGGTCGAGTGAGAGCGGCGTCCGCAGGAAGTCGCTCCACGAGGCGACCGGCTCCAGCTGGCGGCGCAGATCCACCCGGAGCGCGTCATCCGAAGCAGAGAGCAGCGTCCCTCCCGAGCGGCGCCACCATTCCCGCAGCTGGCCGATCGCGCGGGTGATGGTTCCCTGCGCCGGATGCCTGGTATCGCCCTCGACCAGGGCCGCCGCCAGAGCGTCGCGAGCGGCATCCCGCAGCTGTTCCGGTACGTCTCCGGCGATACCCTGGACGTCGGCGTCGAGCTCGAAGCCGAAATAACGGAGCCGGCGGGCCACCGCGAGGGACTGCCGCTTGCCTTGCCCTGTCAGCCATACCTCGGGCGCTGACCAGAGGGCGTGCTGGCGCACCAGGTCATAACTCAGCGTGGTGCCCTCGATCGAAGCCCGCGGCACGCCGAACCGGTCGGCGAAATAGCGGAGCGAGCCGGCCACCGCGCCCCAGCTGCCCGCTACCGAGGTCTTGGAGACCCTCGCCTCCCGGCCGTCGGCCGTGCGCTCGTCGATCACCAGGTCGAACGGCATGATCCGGGCAACCAGCTCCACCCACTGGCGCCGGAGCTCCTTGTTGGCGTAGGGCAGCCGGGGCGGGAGCGGCAGCTCCAGGGCCCGATACACCGAAGCCATGCCCAACGCCGTGTCCTCCATCGCCTTCACCAGCACGCCCCGGTGCTCGGCCCAGTCGTCGATGCCTTCCTCGAACAGGTGCCGCGGCAGTCCGTGGACCTCTCCGATGGTGCCGTGCTTGTTCACGGCCTCGGCGTACACGTTGTAGGCCGTGAGGTGATCGCTCCCGCTCGAGACCACTCCATGCAGGTCGCGCTCTTCCCGGGTAATCCGGTGGAGCGACTCGATGTTGGCGCATACCGCGACGATCGGCGTCAGGTCGTCGCTGGCGTGCACCAGCAATTCGCCCCAGGCCCGCTCCACCGGCAGCGCGTCCACTTCGCGTCCGTAATTGGTGAGCCGCCCGTTCTCCACCAGGCCCCGCTGCGACAGCAGGGCCACCGAGCGGCGATAAGCGATCCGGTCGAGCGGCACCGGAAGATCGAGATCAGCCGCGTCCACGCCCAGCGCGGCGCAGGTGAGCGCCACCCGCTCGGTATCACCGGCCAGCTGAAACTCGGGAGGCCCCGGCCGGAGCGAATTGAAGTCGAGTTGCCGGTCGCTCAGAATGCTGACTTCACCGTTCCGGACCCGGCCGTGGACCCGGCCCGCCATCTGGAGAATCTCGTTGGCGCCCAGGTACATCCGGTGCAGCACGTTGCGGCCCCGGTCCACCACGTTGCCGTAGCGGGCATCGTAGATCACCACCGTATCGAGGCCGGGGATGTTGAGCGCGCTCTGCCCGGCAGCTGTCATCGCCAGCAGATACGGTTTCTCCACGGCGCCTTCCAGGAACGGGCGGATCACCCGGATCGGCTCGCCCCCGTGGTAGAACGCGGCCGACAGCTTGGGCCATCTGGCGCCCAGCTCGGCCGAGAGCTTCTCCACTTCCGCCCGGGTCGGCACGAACACCGCCACTCCGCGCCGCTCCCGGATCAGGTGACGGACCCGGCGGTCGTCCAGGAACTCCGCAACGTCCATCCGCAGAACTTCCACCTTCGCCCGGAACGCGGGATCGAAGGCCGAGGTCTCGAGCACTTCGCTGCTGTTGAGGTACTTGGCGTAGACCGAGGGATCCACCGTGGCCGAGAGCCAGATGTACCGAGCGCCCACCCGCTTCCCCAGAGCCAGGCACAGCTCCAGCTCGGCCGAGGTCTGGTGAATTTCGTCCACGATGATGGTGTCGGCCGGGGTGATCAGGTCGCTCTGGAACCAGTGGCGCGCAATGCCCGTGGTCATCACCACCACGTTCCAGGCGGGAGTCTCGGGCGTCGCCTCGCGCTCCCGATTCACCACCCCGTAGTACAGCTCTTCCCGGAGGATCGCCTCCGAGATGGGACGGATGGCGAGGGTCTTCCCGGTCCCGGTGCCCGCGACGACACCGAAGCCGATTCCCCGGGTCGCCCAGTCGGTAATGACGTGGCCGTGCTGGCGCTCGAGCAGGGTGCTCACGTGGGTGCCGAGGGCCAGCTCGATGGTCTCACAGGCGGCCCGGGTCGGGGCAATCACGATCACCCTCCCCCGGGGATGCCGCGCGGCACGGAACGCGGCCGGATCGGGAGGGAGGTGGTGATCGCGGGCGGGGTGCATGCTGGAAACTACTCGGTCGAAGACAGTCGAAGGCAGTCGAAGGTGGTCGAAGACGGCCGAGGTTTCAGTTCGGCGTTACTGTCTTCGACTGTCTTCGACCGTCTTCGACCATCTTCGACCTTCTGTTGACGATCTAGAGAAGAAACCCTATGCTTCCCCCGACCGTCTAGAGGAATAGCCATGGCCGACCGGGCCGACCTGCTCCAGGGAACCCTGGAGCTGCTGGTGATGCAGGCCATTGCAGAGGAGCCGGAGCACGGCTGGGGGATTACCCAGCGGCTCGAGCGGAGGTCCCGCGGCGTGCTGCTGGTCAACCAGGGCTCGCTCTATCCCGCGCTGGAACGAATGGAACGCAAGGGGTGGATCCGGAGCGACTGGCGCACCACCGAAAACAACCGGCGGGCCCGGTATTACTCCCTGACGCCCGCGGGACGGCGGCGGCTGGCGCTGGAGCGGGCCAGTTGGGAGCGATCGTCCCGGGCCGTGAACTGGATCCTCAACTGGGCCGGAGACATCTCGTGAGACTCTTTGCAGAGTTGGCGCACCGGATCCGGGGGCTGTTCCGGGGACGGCGGCTCGACGCCGAGCGGACCGAGGAATTTCGGTTCCATGTCGAGATGGAGGCGGAGAAGCTCAGGACCCAGGGCCTGTCCGAGCCGGAAGCGCGACGGCGGGCCGCGGTGGCGTTCGGCAACGCCGGTGCGACCCTGGAAGACGTGCGGGATGTCCGCGGCACCCGCTGGCTGGAAGACGGGCTGCACGACCTGCGATATGCCGCGAGGCAGCTGGCGCGGAGTCCGGGGTTTACCCTCGTCGCCGTCGTCACGCTCGCGCTCGGCATCGGCGCCAACACCGCCATCTTCAGCGTCATCGACGGCGTGCTGCTCCGCCCAGCGCCGCTGGCCGACGCGGATCGCCTGGTGGTGGTGTGGGAGACCGACCGCGGGTCGGGCACCACCCGCGAGCCGGCATCATGGCCCGACTATCTCGACTTCCAGCGGGACAGCCGCACCCTCTCGGCCCTGGCCGCGGTCAGCGGGACCGACGTCAGTCTGCTCCCCCAGGGGGGCGACCCGATCCGGGTGTCGGGCGCCAGGACGACGGCGAACTACTTCCCGCTGATCGGCATCACGCCTATTCTGGGCCGCACGTTCTCACAGGAAGAGGATAGGCCCGACGGGCCCCTGGTCGTGCTGCTGAGCGAGCGGATCTGGCGCGATCGTTTTCAGGCCGACCGTTCCGTGTTAGGCGCCAGCATCCGGCTGAATGATCAGCCCTACCAGGTGATCGGCGTGGTGCCTCGCGGCGCCGACTTCGGATTGGACCAGATCCACGCCCAGGCCGCGTATCACCCTCCTTATTCCGGAGAGGGTGAGGTCGACGTCTGGACCACCATCCAGGGAAGCGCGGACCGGCTTCCCCGCGCCACCCATCCGCTCTTTCTCATCGGGCGGCTGGCGCCCGGTATCACAGTGGCCCAGGCCGATCAGGAGGTCCAGCAACTGGCCGCCACCCTGGAACAGCAGTACCAGGAGAACGAGAACCGGGGCGCGCTGGTCGAGGCGCTCCCGGCCGTGACCTTCGGGCCGGTGCGCCCGGTGCTCGTCCTGTTGCTGGCGGCCGTGGTCCTGGTGTTGCTGGTCGCCTGCGTCAACGTGGCCAACCTGCTGCTCGCCCGCAGTACCCGCCGGGCCCGCGAGATCGCGCTGCGAGCCGCCCTCGGCGCCGGACTGGGCCGGCTCGGCCGGCAGTTCATGGTCGAAACGGTCCTGCTCTCGCTGGGTGGAGCCGCCGTCGGTGTGGCGGTGGCATACGCCGGGCTCGATGCCCTGCTCGCCCTGGTCCCGGCCGAGGTCCCGCGCGCCTCCGAAGTCGGAATTGACCCGCGGGTCCTGCTGGTCACGCTGGGCGTGAGCCTGCTGGTGGGTGTCGGCTTCGGCCTGGTGCCGACGCTGCAGTCGCTCCGGCTCGATGTCATGAGCCACGTGAAGAGCGAAGGAGCCGCCGGGAGTGGAGGGCCGGTCCGCCACCGGCTGCGCAATGCCCTGGTGGTGACCGAAATGGCGCTGTCAGTCATGCTGGTGCTGTCGGCGGGATTGTTGATCCGGAGCTTCGCCCGCGTGATGCAGGTGGACCCCGGGTTCCAGGCGGCCGGTGTGCTCAAGGCGGAGTACCAGCTGCCGGCCACGCGCTATCCCGTCGACTACAGCCGGTTCCCCCACTGGAACGAGATGCAGGGCTTCACCCGCCGCTTGCTGGAGCGCGCTTCGAGCATTCCGGGTGTAACCCGGGCGGCCGTTGCGGCGCAGCACCCGCTCAACCGGGGCTTCACCAATTCCTGGGGCATCGTGGGCCGGACCACGACCGAACGGCTGCCCGAGATCTCGCTTCGCCAGGTGAGTCCCGGATACTTCGAGACAGTCGGGGTTCGGCTGTCGCGGGGACGGGTACTCGAGGAAGGCGATGGTCCCGACCAGCCCCCTGTCGGTGTACTCAACGAGACCGCGGCGCAGCGGTTCTTCCCGGGGGAAGACCCGGTGGGACAGAGCATCCGGTTCTGGGGCATCACCCGCCGCATCGTCGGCGTCGTGGCCGACGAACGGATTCACGGACTGACCGAGGAGACTCCCCCGGCGGTGTACGTCTCGCTCAGCCAGGCGCCCAGTCAGACCGGCGTACTGTTGTTGCGTACCGAGGGCCGTCCGGAGGATCTCGCGGCCCAGGCGCGGGATGCCGTCTGGAGCCTGGACCCGGGTCTCGCGGTGTTTGGCGTGGAGCCGCTGGAAACCACACTCCGGACATCCGTAGCGCAACGTCGCTTCGCCATGCTCATGCTGCTCCTCTTCGCCGGGGTCACCCTGGCCCTGGCGCTGGTCGGGATCTACGGCGTGCTCAGTTACGCCACGGAGCAGCGCGTGCGGGAAATCGGCATCCGCAAGGCGCTGGGCGCCGGTCGCGCCGGCGTCATCGGATTGATCGTGCGGCAGGGAGCGGTACTGGCCGCCGCCGGGGTGGGACTGGGTCTGGCCGGCGCCCTGTTCGGCTCCCGCCTGCTCCAGAGCCTCCTCTTCGGCGTCAGCCGGCTGGATCCTTTCACTCACCTCGTGGTCCCGCTGGCTGTGATGCTGGCGGCGCTGGGGGCGATGTGGGTCCCGGCCTGGCGCGCGGCCCGGGTGTCGCCGATGGAGGCCCTCCGGATGGAGTGAGGGATCGCGCATTGAGTGTGCGCGCGGGTTTATCGCAAATCCGGTCCGGCCTCGATGCCGGGCCGTTTTTGCTCCTGGCGCGGCCTCACAACTGCCTTGCATCTCAACCAGTTAGGCGCGTCCCACCCGTTCATGCGAGGAGCCGTGGGAGGGGTGCAGCAGCACGGCATATCGATTGCTCTTCTCACCGCCGAAACCGGTGCCAGAACTCGTACCTCGGGGAGGATGCAACATGACTGGTTGGGGAAGGACCGGCCTTGCGGTGGTGGCGGCGCTCTCGCTGTCCGCCTCGGCTGCAGCCGCACAGAGCGCGAACATTCAGGCCATCGCGAACGTGTACAGCGCCATCACCGTCAACGGTTTCCGGGCGCTGGACTTCGGGAACGTCACTCCCGGACTGAACAAGGTCATCGCGCCCGATGCCGCAACCTCCGGGCGGTTCGACGCGGCGGGACAGGCCTCGACCAACGTGAACATCTCGTTCGCGCTGCCGGCCGTCCTGACCAGCGGCGGCAACAACCTGCCGATCAACACCTGGACGGGTTGCTGGGATTCGGATACGGACCCGTCGGCGGGCTGCACCAGCTTCACGCCGTCCGGCGCCGCCTCTCTGGCCTCCTTCAGCGGCGGCGGACAGCTGTACGTGTTCGTCGGTGCCACCGTCGCTCCGGCCGCCAACCAGGCTGCGGGGCCCTATTCCGGCACGGTCACCATCACGGTGGCGTACTTCTAAAAGCAGCACAGCATAGTCCCGGCATCCGCGAAGCCGCGCCATGGAACTCAGTCACTTCCTTGCCCCGGCTTCGCGGATTCGCTTTTCCGGGATCACCTCACGCCGGGCTCTGGTCACCATCATCGCGGGGGTGTTCCCCCTGCCGCTCTGGTCGCAGGTATCGGTCGTCGGAGTGCGGGACGTGCTCTTCGGCGCCATCGCTCCCGGAGTCACGGCCACCGTGCTCCCGGGCGACCCGGTGAGAAGCGGCCAGTGGACCATAACGGCGGTTGCCGGCTCGCAGATCCTGATCCGGATGACCGTTCCGTCGCAGCTGATCGGTCCGGGGGGAGCCACCATGCCGGTGGTCTTCCGCAACGGCGACGCGTTCATCCAGGGCAGCTGGACCGGGGCCCGCGCGGTCACCTTCAACCCGGGCGGGGCAACGGTCTTCAAGTTCTCCGGCGGTCCCCAGGCCATCGTGCGCCTCGGCGGACGGGTCACTCCAGCAGTCACCCAGACCACCGGCGCTTACGCCAACACGGTGGTCGTCACCATCAACGTGCTCCACTGATGCGTTCACTCCTGATTGCTCTCGCCTGCCAGGTGGTTCCGCTGGCTGCTTCAGCGCAAGGGGTAGTGGTCTCGCCCCACGCGGTATTCATCGACCATCGCACCCGGAGCGGCTGGGTCCAGCTGTACAACCCGACCTACGAGCCGAGCGAGGTCGCGATCGACGCGCTGTTCGGGTTTCCGGTAACGGACTCACTGGGGCGCATGGATCTCCGGATCATCGATGCGCCCGACACCACCTGGCCCTCTGCCGTGCGCTGGATCAGCGCCTTCCCCCGGCGCGTGGTGGTGCCTCCTCAAACCCGCCAGACCGTGAGGCTGCTGGTGAATCCGCCCCCAGGGCTCGCCGACGGGGAGTACTGGGCCCGCCTGGTCATTACTGCCCGAGGCGGGACCGCACCGGTGAGCGGAGCTGACAGCGCCCGGGGAATCACGGTAGGGCTGAACCTGGAGGTCCGCACCATCATTCCTCTGCTCTACCGCAAGGGGGCTCCAACCACGGGACTGACGCTGTCGAATCTCCGGAGCGAAATCGGGGACGATTCGATCCAGGTGCGCGCCCGGCTCAAGCGGAACGGTTCCGCCGCCTTCCTCGGGACCATTCGCGCCACCCTCGCCGCCGAGGATGGCAGCGAAACCGGAAGATTCGAGCAGCCGATCAGCGTGTATTACGACATCGACCCGGTCTTTGCTCTGCCGCGCAACGGCCTGCCGCCGGGCCGCTACCGGCTGACCTTCGAAGTCGTGAGTGAGCGGTCCGACCTGGCCGCGGAGCTGGTGCTGCCGGCTCCCGTCGCCCGCGACACCATTTCCATCCTGATCAAATGAATCCGATCGCCGCCCTGGTCATCCTGGCGGCGATGCCGGCCGGGGGGCAGTACGCCCCGAGCGAGCCGGTCCTGATGGAACTCCGCCTGGGCCGGCTGGCGTCGCAGACTGTGCCGGCGTACCGATCGGGCGATGCGGTACTGCTCCCGATCATGCCGTTCTTCTCGCTGGCCGAGCTCCGCGCCGAGCGTTCGCCGGACGGGGTCATCCGGGCTGTGTTGCAGCCCGGCAACCGCAGGCTGATCATCGATCCGGCCGGCACCCTGGAGATTGACGGCGAGATCCGCCGTCTGCTGCCGGGGGAATTCCTGGCGGAAGACGGGGAGTTGTTCCTGAACTGCACCCTGCTGGCAGCAATGATCGGGGTGCGATTCGAGCTGTCCTGGGCCGATCTCGAGATCACCATCGCCGATCCGGAAAAGCTTCCGATCGGGCGGCGGCAGCGGCGGGCCCAGGCCGCCGCGGCCCGGCTCCAGCCGGGACAGGTAGGCTACGTGGACGGCCGGCTGGAGGAGCGGCCCAGCACCATCGACGGGCTGATCACCGATTACAGCTTCCTGGTGCCGACTCGTCCCGGTCCCAAGGACGGCGCCTACAGTTTCACCCTCGGTCTTGCGGCGCTGAAGGGAGACTTCGTTGCCTCGATTCAGAACGAAGGGCCGCTGGACAACGGCCACGCTCGAGTGGATGCCAGCTGGACCGGAGTGTGGCAGGACCAGCGCTGGCTGGCGCAGCTCCGGCTGGGCGACGGCTACGCCACCGGACCCCGTACCCGTTCGGTACGGGGCGTGACGGTGAGCAATGCACCATTCCGCCGTCCCGCCATTCTCGGCCAGCTGCCGTTCGTCGAAACTCTGGGCCCGGGATGGGAGCTCGAGGCCTACCGGGGGGGGCGGCTGATCGCGTTCGATTCGGTGAATGCGCTGGGGCAGTTCACCCTCGACGTGCCGATCCAGTACGGCGAAAACCCGGTGGACTTCATCGCCTACGGTCCATTCGGCGAGGTGCGCCAGTTCAACCGTACCTACCGGGTGAGCGCGGAGGTGATCCCGGCGGGACGGTTCGAATATGCAGTAAGCGCGGGCGCCTGCCGCGGCGTGGCGCCGTGCGACGCCACCGGCAACGTCGATCTCCGGGTGGGGATTACGCCGCGCATTACGGCCTACGCCGGTTACGACGGCTTCTGGCGGGACACGCTGTCGGATCTGTCCCACCCCTACCTCGGGTTGGTGGCCGGCATCACCAATTCATTCGTGGCCGAGGCCGAGCTGGCGGGCGGGGCGATCGCCCGGGGCCAGGTTCGATACGAGCCATCCAACCGGCTCCTGCTCTCGCTGGAAGCCACCCGGTACGCCCGCGACGTCGAGGCGCCCATCCTGACGATCCCCGGCCGAAGGGGACAGTTCACCTTCTACGGGATCGCACGGCCCTTTACCGGAGCCCTGGGCAACCGGCTGGTGCTGGATGCCAGCGTCGACCGGATCCTGACGGCGACCGAAGGGCAGACCACCGCGCGGCTGGGCGGTTCGTACCAGTCCGGGCAGCTCCGGCTGATGCCGACTCTGCGGTGGGAAGCATCCGGACCATCGGGGCCGTCGTCGAGCCGGCTGGGTTGGGGGATGAATGCGATTCTGCTGCCGGTCAGTCCGCTGCGCGGGTGGGCCGGCCAGATCACCACCCGCGCCGGCATCGATTTCGAGGGTGCCTTCGAGGCCCGGAGCGCCAACCTCTTCCTGAGCCGCCCGCTGTCCCGCTGGATCCGGATGGAGCTCGGCGGCAGCTGGTTCCGGGGCCAGCGAGCCGGAATGATGGCGCTGTTCGCGGCCGACCTGCCGCAGGCACGGGTGCACAGCACCATCGAGCGCGCTCCCGACGGCAGCCTTGCAGCACGACAGTTCATCCAGGGCTCGGTGCTGTACGACCGCGCCGGCCATGTGGTGCTCAACGCCGGACCCTCCGCCCACCAGGGTGGGGTCTCGGGCAAGGTGTTTCTGGATCGGAACCAGAACGGGCGCTTCGACCCCGACGAGCAGCTCCTGCGGGACGTCGAAGTCATGGTGGGACTCTTCTCCCAACGCACCAACGCCAACGGGGAGTTCCGGATCTGGCCGCTTGCGGCGTATGACCCCGTCATTGCCGCCGTGGACACGGCCACCCTCGCCTCGCCGCTGTGGCTACCGACCTACGGCGGGATCGAGCTGATGCCCACGCCCAACCGTTTCACGCCGCTCAACATTCCGGTCCTGCCCGGCGCCGTGATCGAGGGGACCGTGCGAAGGATCACGGATACCGACACCGTGGCGGTGGCCGGTGCGGACGTGATCCTGCGGCATCTCGCCAGCGGGCGGAGCCGCCGGATCCGCACCTTCAGCGACGGTTCCTTCTACGCGATGAGCATCCGGCCGGGAGAATGGACCGCGGAAGTGGATCCGGAAGTGCTGGCCCGGCTCGGACGCCGGAGCGGGCCGGTCGGGTTCACGGTTGGCGCCGACGAAGCGGGGACCTCGATCAGCGGCCTCGAGCTCAGGATTCGTTAGGCAGTCAGGGCTTCCCTTCGGCGGCGTTCCCGCCGCAGCCTTCGCTCCGGGGGTGCTCAATCAGGTCCAGGATCTCCCGGAGGGTGCTCTGCCCCTGGTCGTCATCGTACCAGGCGTACTTCTGCTTCAGCAGCTCGTCCTGGCTCAGCTTCCCCCGCTGTTCCCGCATCCACCCGGCCAGCTCGGAAGGCCGTTCGACCCAGCAGCCCGCGGCCTCGCCTTGCTCATCCAGGATCACCACGGTCGGCGTGGCGGCTCGTCCATCGCCGGTGCGGTAGCGTTCCATCACCCACCGGCCGTCCACTGAGTTGACGATCCGGATCTCCAGCTTGCCGCCGGCCGAGTCGGCGAAAGTGCCGAGGTAAGGGATGGTGTTGGCGGAATCGCCGCACCAGTCTTCGGCCACCACCAGGATGCGCCAGGTGCGGTCCAGGGCCCGGGCCCGGTTCATCAGGGTCGGTTCGAACGAGCGCCGGCCGGCGTTCCGCTCCCAGGTGTCCTTCCGACTGGTCGCGGCGGACAGGAACTCCGGGAAAGTGCGGCCCCGCTGGTAGAGGCTGACCAGCGAATCGGACGAGCCGCCCGGAGCCTCCGCCGCAACACACGCCGCCATGAACAGTGAGAGGATCATCGAACCACCCGTCGCGCTGACGCTGGAACGTAACCGGAAAGGGAGAGCTGGAAAATAAACAGGGGCCCGGAGGCCCCTGTTTCGGGTTCGGGATGAAAGTTATGGTTGGCGTTTGCGGGGCCGGGCCCGCTCGTATTCCCGCTGGTCACCGTCCCGGTCGCGGTCCCAGTCCCGGTTGTCGTCACGGTCCCGGTCGCGGTCCCAGTCCCGGTCTCGGTCACGGTCCCGGTCCCGGTAGCGATCCCGATCGCGGTCCCAGTCCCGGTCCCGGTAACGCCGGTCGTCCCAGTCCCGGTGGCCGCGGTAGCGATCCTCATAGTACCGGCGATAGCTGCGCTCGTACCAGTCGTCGTCGAAGTAGTAGCGGCCATCACCGAAGAACACCGCGACCTGGATCAGCCCCGGGCGGTGGCGCTCGTAGAAGCGGTCGTACCGCCGGTCCCAGTACACCACTCGCCGGACGAAATGACGGGGATGATGCCGGTGCCGCTTCCAGCGCTCGACCACGATCACGCGGGGGGGCGGATACCGTTCGACCACCACAACCCGTTCTCTCGGCCGGACGATCACCGGCTGCCCGATCGTGATCACGCCGCCAACCGGCCCGCCTCCAATGATGATGGCGCCACTGACCTGAGCAGCGTCGGCGCCGGCGGGAAGCAGGGCGAGCGCGCCGGCCGTGACCAGTGAGGTGAACCGCATAGCGGACTCCAAGTGAAAGTTCACCCATCCCGTCAGGCAGACGGCGTGCCATCTCCCAACCCTTTGTTCAGCAATAACTTAGGTAAATCTGTCCGGTCTCCGCTGTCACCGGCCCCGGACGGTGACCGGCCCAGGCCGGACACTTCGCTCGCCTATATTCCGCCCCATGTCGCCCTACCAGGTCGTCGTCGCGAAGGAATCGCTGGGCTTCTCGGCCGCGCACTTCCTGACTCTCCCGGGTCACATGTGCGAACGGCTGCACGGTCACAACTACCGGGTGGCAGTCACGGTGGATGGCGCAGCCGATCCAGCCACGGGCTTCGTGGTGGATTTCGCCCTGCTCAAGCGGATCGTGCGGGAGCTGATCGAGCCGATGGATCATCGGGTCCTGATCCCGGCGCAGAACCCGCGGCTCCGGATCCGGGAAGAAGCGGCCAGCCTGGTGGTGGACTACGAAGACCGGACGGGCTGGCTGGTGGTGCCCCGCGAGCACGCCTGCATCGTGCCGGTGGTGCACACCACGGCCGAGCTGCTGGCGGGATGGCTGGCGGAGTCGGCCCGGACCGGGTTGATTCGGGAGGGCGCGACCGCTCGACGCCTGGTCCTGGAACTGGAAGAAAGCACGGGACAGTCCGCCAGCGTGGCGGTGACGAACGAGCGTTAGGCAGCGAGGGTCCTGACATGGCGCGAGTCGAGCACACCTGTTCCGAATCCGAAATCCAGACCCGGCTCGAGCGGCTGCCCGGATGGAGTTTCCGCGACGGCGCCATCCGGCGCACCTTTACGACCGACGGCTGGGGATCCACCATGCTGGTGGTGAACGCCATCGCGTTCGCCTGCGAGGCGGCCGGACATCATCCCGATCTGGCCGTGAGCTGGAGCAAGGTGGACGTGGCGCTCTGGACCCACAGCGCCCAGGGAATCACCGACAAGGATTTCGAGACCGCCGCGCTGCTGGAGCGGACGGTGTTCTGGAAGCCGGCCGAGGGCGGCGCCCTCAGCGGTCCGCCCAAGCCGTTCGTTCGCTGACCCGGTACACCGCCTGGTCGGTGACGATCAGGTCCACCGGTTCATCCAGATCGCTCATCGGCACCTGGTCGATCAACTGAACCTCGAACGCCAGCGCCACGCGCAGCGGACCCGGGCCGGCCCGCCGCAGCAGCCGGTCGTAATAGCCCCGCCCGTAACCCAGCCGTCCACCCTGACGGTCAAACGCCAGGCCGGGAATCAGGTACAGATCGGGCGCACCGGGATCCACCGCGCGCTCGGCGGATTGCTTGAGCGCGCCCGGCGGCTCGAGCAATCCGAACGGCGCCGGCTCCAGCTCCTCGAGAGACCGTATGGCCGTGAGCGCCAGGTCTCTCTCGCGGACCCAGGGCACCGCGACCGGTACCTGGCGGCTCAATGC
>DASTEX010000466.1:0-3181 GCA_035709185.1 Gemmatimonadales bacterium | reverse complement strand
GAATCAGGGTCTTCATCATTCGCTCCTCACGCATCCTCGGTAGACTCTGCGCCCATACGCGGCGGGTTCCACGGCGGTTACCGCCCGGGAGCCGAAGGGGGGCGAAACCATCGCGGCGCGGGGCTGGTACCTGACCAGGAGTGGCCACTTACGCCTGGAATGGCGAGACGAGAGCCTGGCCGCGCCGTCTTCCGGGCGCGATTAGCTTGAGATGAGTCCCGGCCCCGGACGGGGCCTGATCATGTTCGAGACTGTGGCCGACCGGAGGATCGTCGATGATTCCCCACGACAACCTGACCGTCATTCGCAACCGCTTTCGGGCCCACGAGCTCCGGGAGTTCCGCAAATGGGTCGAAGTCTGGTACGAGCGGTCCGATCGCGATGCGGACGATGTCGTGGTCGACTGGGAAGGGGCCCAGGCAGCCCGGTCCCACCTCAACCGGATGCTGCCTCGCATCATGCAGATCGTTCACGCCGCGGGGTTCGGGGAGACAGCGCCGGCCGGTACCGTTTCCGATCCCGGCATCGCGCTCGGGCGGGCCCACGTGCTTCAGCGGATCTTCAATTCCCGGCTGGGTGATGGGGTCGACCAGGAGATCTTCGACGTCATCGATATGGCGATCGGGGTCTATGACAGCGACCTGGCTCCCGCTCTGCTCCGGAGCATCAATCCACTGTATTACGCCGGTCGGCTCATGGCCTTCGTGACCCGGGGCCCGCGCCGGTTCCTCCGCTCGCTCGGCTTCGGCCGCCGGCCGGGCAGCGTCGACGAGGCCCGGCTGCTCCGGCTGGAGGCGGTCGCCGCGCGCCTCAGGGAGGTCGAGGACCTGATCGACAGCCGGTTCGGGACCTTTCAGGACCACCAGTCGCGGCACCGGGCCGACCTGGCCCGGCAGCTCGCGGAGCTGGAGGAGCGGCTCGACTTCGTCGAACGGGTGCTGAGCCGCCCAGAGGAGCCGAAGCGCCTTCCGAACGGCTCCGACGAGAAGATCATCACGCCGGTGTAACGCCGGTGGTTCGCGCCGCTTCCTCCAGCGCCGCCGCGATCTCGCGGATCTGCGCCGTGTGTCGCGCCTCGTGGGCTCCCATGAACACCACCCACTGATAGGCATTCAGCGGACCGAGGAGCGGGTTCCGTGCTCCCACGTTGCACAGTGACAGACCGTCGGCCGCGCTGATGACTTCCCGGAGCGCGGCGTGGGCCGATTCGAGCCTGGCCCATGCGGTCGCGCCATCGGTCTCCGCCGGACCCAGCCACTCCGGAGCGGCGGTGATCCTCCGGGTCCGGTCCACCACCCGGTCGATATCCACCGTGGGAACGATCGGGCTGGTCTCCAGCTCCGGTCCCACGCCTTTCTCGCGGGCCGCGGCGATCCGCGTCCGCAGCACTCCCGTGATCAGCTCTTCCACCACGGCCAGGTGTCCCAGCACGTCCGCCACCGACCAGCAATCGGCCGTCGGCCGCTGCATCTGACGAGCGGGCGGGACCGCGCCGACGGTCTCTGCCAGCGCACGGTGCTGGGTGTCGAGATAGGACAGGACCTCGCCGATTCGGGGATGCATGGAGTCGCCTTGAGTGAAGGGGTCCGGGCAGTTGTCAGGCAGCGGGCTTCCCGCCGGAGGTGGAAGTTATGAGGCCACGGGCTTCGAGAAACTGCCGCATCCGCACCCACGGCCGGGGACAGTCGTTATGCCCGCACTCGAGCAGGTGAATCTCCGCCCCCGCAACCGCCGCGGCGAGCTTCCGGCCTTCGTTGACCGGGACGATTTCGTCCTCCAGCCCGTGAACCACCAGCAGCGGCCCGCGGTACTGGCGCAGAGCGGCGAGATTGTCGAAGGGGTCGCGCACCAGCCAGCCGGGCACCAGGAAGCGGGCCGCAAGCGGCCTGACGCTGGTGAAGCTGGATTCGAGGATCAGTCCGGCGATGGGCCGCTCGGCGGCGAGAGACGCGGCCGCGCCACCGCCGAGTGAGCGGCCGTATGCCACGATCCGATCGCCGGCGATCCGGGAATCGTTCGCGGCCCAGTCGAACGCTGCCAGTGCTGCTTGCCGGATGCGCTTCTCGGAGGGAGACCCCGGGGCGCCGCCGTAGCCGGGATACTCCAGCAGCAGAACCCCCCAGCCCCAGGAACGCACTTCGTCGAATTGGTCGATCCACATCTCGGCCAGCTCGGCGTTACCGTGAGCGAAGATGATCAACGGGAACGGCCGCTCGGTCTTGCCGCTGGGAGGCAGGAGGTAGCCGAGCGCCGGCGGGCTTCCGAACTCCACCCGCTCGGCCGGGCCGAGACTGACCGGCGTCGCGCCCCACGGCCGGGGGAACATGACCGAGCGTTGCCCGAAGTGGACCGCGATGACGTATGCGGCGATCAGGCCGGGAAAGAGCAGCGCGAGTGAGGTAAGGCGCATGCCTGGGCTATCTCAACTCCACCCGCCCACGGGGTCCCTCCAGGGTCGCGATCAGCGCCGACCGTGCACCCGGGGCTATCGGCAAATCGAGCCCGAGGCGACCCAGCGTTTCCTTTACCTGGCTCGCATCCGGATGCTCGGCCCGCAGCCCAACCAGCGTCACACCCTTGACGGATGAAAGCGCCGGATGAGGCGATTCTCCCCAGTCGATGAAGAACGGCACGATTCCGCCGGCCGCTGGACCCAGAGGGCTGACCGTACGCCAGCTCAGGAGCACACCATCCGGCCGCTTCCGGCTACCGGCCGAGACCTCGGTCATCGCCAGTCCGTGGCTCACGGCGCTGTCCCGCAGCCGTTCCAGCTCAGTGCCTTTGGCCGCCCAGGTCACTAGCCGGGGCTCCTTCAGGTCGCTGAACCACCACGACTGCAGGTTGGTGGAAGGCTGCTCGGGGTCCGGCCCGATGATCTCGAGATAGGAGTTCGCTCCCAGCGCGATGAGTGCATTCCTGGTCCCCCGCCCCGGATGCTGGCCGCCGGGCGTGGCCCTGACGCCGAGCCGACGCTCGAGGTCGGCGACCGTGCGTTCGAGGTCGGGCGTGGCGTAGACCAGGTGATCGACCTGAGAAAGGATGCGGGAACTGTCCTGCGCGGCGCCGGTGCTCACCCCGGTGAGGATACCCAGGAACAGGGCGCAGGCGGTAATCGGCTTCATCTTGACCTCGTTCGGAGCTGATCCCTGAATCGGCGGCTGCCGGCCTGACAGCGATTTGC
>DASTEX010000465.1:0-2161 GCA_035709185.1 Gemmatimonadales bacterium | reverse complement strand
ACTACTGGGTGAAGGAACAGGGCCCGCTCCAGCTGGGCCAGGCGAGCGCGTTGCACCGGGCCGGGGTTCCGTTAGGCGTCGGTGCCGACGCACCGATCCTGCCCTACGCCGTCCATCTCGAGCTGGAGCGACTGGTCCAGGCCGGGCTCACCCCGCTCGAGGCGATCCGGGCCGGGACCGAGACCTCGGCCCGGATTCTGGGGCATGACGCCGAGCTGGGCACCGTGGCCCAGGGGAAGCTGGCCGATCTGCTCCTGCTCGAACCGGGGGCGGACCCCAGCGCTGACATCCGCGCCACTCGGCGGATCCGGCTGGTGATCCTGGGAGGCAGGCCAATCGAGCGGGAAACGCTCAGGAATCGGGCAGTCGGGCTGGCGGAAATGCAGCACTGAGGGGTCTGTACCACAAACCGAAGCGGGTGGGGAAGGCGGGCCAGGAAATCGGGTCTGGACGGAAACCGGATGTGGCGATAGATAGGAATTCTCCGAGTCCTTCGAGCAGGAGCTTCGCCTCGTACCCCGCTGGGGGGTTTGAGTGCCCGATATACTCAGTGGTGCCGGCGCGTGTGTCCCGGCCCTGTCGTGCTACCATCTGTCCCTGGAGTGTCCTGGATGCATCGTGTTACCCGTGTGGCTGCCGTGCTCGCGCTGATCGGCGCGGCGGCGTGCCAGAGCAATGACGAACCCGTCGGCCCGGCATCCGGGCCGGATGCCCGGATTGGCGGGCCGGGGCAATTCTCGCAACGGCAGGTGGCGGCCTGGTTCGACCGGGCGGCGCCGGCCGTGCTGGCGCTGTCGCGGACCGTGTTCGCGGACCACGACGAAATCAGCAATACCCTGGTCTTCGGAGTGGAGAACTCGGCGGTGATCCCCGGGGTGCAGCGGGCGCTCACCGCGCTCGGCATTCCCGGCTCGGCCTACTCCATCCGGGTGACGGACCCGATCTATCAGGTCGCGACGCTGCGCGACCGGTGGCGTCCGACCATCGGCGGCATCCAGATCCACTTCACCCAGTACCTCTGCACCATGGGATTCAATGCCACCGACGGCACCGATCGGTCGTTCATCACCAACTCGCACTGCACCGGCAAGCAGGGCGGCGTGGAGAACACGGTCTACTACCAGCCGACCAGCTCGGTGGATAACACCGTGATCGCAACCGAGGTCGAAGACCCCGCCTATAAGCGGAACATCCCGGGCTGTCCCCGGGGCAAGATGTGCCGCCGGAGCGACGCATCCCGGGCCCGCTACAGCGCGAGCGTGGCCTCCACTCGCGGGTCGATTGCCAAGACCACCGGCGCCAACAACGGCAGCATCACGACTTCGGGTAACTTCACGGTTACCTCGCAGGACAACACGACCACGAGCTTCTCGGCCGGCACCACGGTCAACAAGGTCGGGCGGACCACCGGGTGGACCAGCGGCGCCGTCACCCAGACCTGCGTGACGGTGAACGTGTCGGGCACCAACATCAGCCAGATCTGCCAGTCGATCGTGCAGAACCCGAACGGCTCGGTGGTGGTCGGCGGCGGCGACAGCGGGTCGGGCGTGTTCCGGATCACCAGCGGCGACAACGTGCAGCTGGTGGGGATCCTCTGGGGCGGCAACTCCAGCGGAACGCTGTTCGTGTTCAGCCCGCTCAAGAACATCCGGGACGAGCTGGGCCCGCTGACTGCGACTCCGTGATTCCAGGCTCTACCGCGTGATTTGCCGGGGCGGGCGAAGGTCCGCCCCGGTTTGTCTTTGCTCCGTGGGACGCCGATGAAGGCCGGATTCAGCCGGCGTGAGGTTTACGCCACCGTCTGTCTGGTGCTGGCCAATGCAACGACCTGTCGCGCCACCCCGCCTCCGCCTGAGGCTGACTCCAGCCCGCCCGCCCCGACGACCGTGAGCTCCGACTCGCTGGCCATAACGCTGGAAGCGCCGGCCAACCTCGCGGCGGGCCGCTCCGCCACCATTACGATCCGACTGGCGAACCGGACCGATCGGACGCTGGATCTGTCGCTCCGGGGACGGGAGATCGTCTTCGATCTGATCGTGTCGCGGGAGGATGGCGCTGTGGTCTGGCGCCGGCTCGAGGGCGAGGTGGTCCCGGCGATCCTCCGGCTGGAGCAGCTCGGGCCCGGGGCAGAGCTGGCGCTGGAAGCCACCTGGGACGGGCG
>DASTEX010000464.1:0-2718 GCA_035709185.1 Gemmatimonadales bacterium | reverse complement strand
CCGGGGAACAACAGCGACTCGCTTGGCATCGAGCATGCCGACGTGTGTAATGATCCGGCCCCGCTCACCCCCGCGCTCTACCAGCGCTCGGCCGAGCTGGTGCGGGATCTCGCTGCCCGGCATGGCTTCGCCCTGGATGCCACTACCGTGATGGGCCACCGCGATGCGATGCCCAATCATGGCGATCCCGGATCGTACTGGGACTGGGAGTACTATCGGCAGCTGCTCGCATGGGACGGTACCACCCAGCAGACCCGGCCGGTCCGGGTGGTTGCAGCGGCCGCGTCGCTGGCGACGACACCGGCGGGCTGGCAAGTCCGGCAGCGCCGCGCCATCGCGAACCACCAGTGCGCCAGCCGGCGCGATCCCTGGGGCGAGCGGTATTGGCGCGCCCGGCCAACGGCCTCGGGCGACGCGGCCGACATCACGGCCACGGTGGACCAGGCGGGCCGCTACCGGGTCTCGCTCTGGTGGCCGGCCGTGCCCGGGGCCAATTCCGAAGTCCCGCTCGAGATCGAAGTCGCGGGCGGGTCGCGCCACAACGTCAACCTCGATCAGCGGCTCAATTCGGGCCGGTGGAACGACGTAGTGGAGGCGGACGTCCCGGCCGCTCCCTGTGAGGTCCGGGTACGATTCAGGCGCAACGCATCCCGGCCAGGCTGGATCGTGGCCGACGCTGTGCGCCTGCTCCGGATCGGACCAGTTCAGGGTGCGGGTGAGCTGGTGGAAACGACCGACGCGAGTACGCTACCGATTCTGCGACTCGGAGCCAGAGGGGAGCCGGTCCGGCAGCTGCAGACCGCGCTCGGCACCCATGGGCTCGAGCTGCAAACCGACGGTAGCTTCGGTCCGCTGACGCACGCGGCGGTCCAGCTCTTCCAGCGTCTCTATTACCTCAAGCCGGACGGAATCGTCGGACCGTTGACCTGGCGCGCCCTGCTGGATCGCCCTTATGGCGACCTGAGGACCGCCGCGGACCTGGTCGCCGAGTTCGCGGAACAGTCTCCTCTGCAGAAGATCCTGCCGGCGGATTTCGAGATGCCCAGTTGGGTGTTTCCCCAGACGAAGGGGACTCCGGCCCTGCTGGGAATGATCTTCTTCCCGACCAATCAGGTGGACCTGGATGCGGGTGACAAACAGCAGCTTGACCGGCTGGTCGATATCATCGCCGCGCAGACGACGTCGTACTTCCCGGGAGACCCCAACCGACCGCTGGTGATGCTTCCCGGTCATGCCGATCCGCGCACGACCACGCGCAAGGGAGGCAATGAGCAGCTCTCGATCGACCGGTCCGCCAGCGTGCTGCGGTACCTGACCACCGAGCTGGACCGGCGGGATGCTGCCAAGGGGAACGATCCGGGTACCTGGCGGGGCAAGGTCGCCTTCGAGTCCTACGGGGTCGGAGTCGATCCTGCGCTCAAGAAGCTGGCACCGGGATATCCCTTCATGCGAATGGTCGCGCTGGTGCGGACGCGGGGCGACGACTTCGTGCTGCGCGACGTGCCGGCGGCGACCTGCGCCGAGGCCAAGGCTCGCGCCCGCGAAGTCCTCCGCAAGAGTCCCGGGTCCTTTCTCAAGGAAGAACTGCGCCGGCTGACCCACATGTGCCGCGACCGTACCACTGAGGACGGGTTTCTCAAGTTTGACGATCCGCAGTTCATCAAGGAGGTTCACGGGGCCTCGAAGAAGCTCTGGTCGGAGGACGAACTGGACCGGTTCATGAACCGGCACCGGTTCTGTGGTCACCTGCAGCGGTTCGCCGGACCCACCGCCCGCGACCAGGACGTGATCGGGGTACTGCATTATCTGCACGGCACAATGGCCGCGGCCATCTTCGAGATGCACAAGGCCCAGATCATCGCCGATGCCACCAAGGATTACGCTCCGGTCCCGAACCAGCATCGCAAACAGCTGATCAACCGGGTGGCCGACGGCACCCGAAATCCCAAGAGCGTCTACTTCAATTTCGGTCCGGTGTCGGGCTCGCAATTCGAAGTCCTGGAGGAGGAGGAGGAGGAGCAGGAGGAGGCGATTCCGGCCGGCCCGCTACTGGAAGCATCCCCGACCGCACCGCCCTGCGCCGGTGCCGCCACCATCCTCGGCCGCTTCCCCACCGCGAAGACGACCCTGAACCAGGAACAGCGCGCGATGGTCGAATCGCTCGCGCGGGACATCGCTGCCAGCCAGGGCAGCGAAACCCCGGTCCAGTCGGTTTGTGTGGTCGGACACACCGACTCCGCCGGGAACGCGGAACAGAACCTGGAGCTGGGCGCCACCCGGGCCCGGGCGGCCGAAACCGAGCTGCGGGCGGCGCTCGACCGGATTCAGCCGGGCTTGAGCGGCCGGCTCAGCTTCAGCCGTGACAGCAGGGGCGAATCGTCACCGGCGGCGAGCAATGCAACCGAAGACGGCCGGGCGCTCAACCGGCGGGTCGAAATTACTCTGGGTCGCGCCGAGCGGATCGCTGCTCCGCACATCGAGCCGGCGGACGCCGAGACCCCGCTCACCACCGAAGGCTTTGCCGAGCAGGCCGCGACCGGACCATTCGTCGTTCCCACCGGCACAGCCGGTCGCGTTTTCCTGACCCGCCGGGGTGGTCCGTTCCTGGAATGGTCCACCAGCGACCCGACCATCGCCCGAGTCTCGCCGATCTCCGACAGCCAGGCACTGCCGAACCAGACGACGGTCTTCGGACTCAGACCCGGCACCACCGAACTT
>DASTEX010000463.1:0-12477 GCA_035709185.1 Gemmatimonadales bacterium | reverse complement strand
CACCCCCTGCGCATCGTAGCAGAGGAACAGCAAGGCCAGCGCCAGGGCGCGGATGAGGGCCAGGGCGGCCCGGACGCGCGGCGAGGCATGGCCCGGGGCTCTCCGCCAGGTGAGCAGGACGGCCGCGAGCCCGAGGACCAGAAGGGCCAGCGCCACGAACATCGCCGGCTGGCTGGCCCCGAAGGCGAACCGCCCCTTCTCGAACACGACGGGGCGGTACTTGAAGAAAAACTCGAAGACCGACTCCACACTCACCTGCATGGCGTATCTATAACTTGACGCCCGCGCCGGAAGCAAAGTTTCCTATTCTTCGTCGCCCCCACGCCGGTCGGCCCGTTCGACATAGGAGCGGATCTTCCAGTTCCGCCCCTCCTGCAGCAACACCATCACGTAGGTTCCCTGCTCCGCCGCGCCGCCTTCGGTGGTGGGTCCGTAGTAGTAGCGGCCGAAGGTGTAGGCCAGGTTTCCGCTCGCGGTCCAGTCGGTCCGGGTGAGCGTCATTCCCCCGAACCGGGCCATCCGGCGGCGCAGCACGACCTTGATGGCCTCGGGACCGTACAGCGCCTCTCCGGTGGGCGGCGAGTAGAGCCCGCCGGGAGTGAACTCCCGGACCCATTGGTCGATGTTGTCGGCCATGAAGGCCCGTTTAAGCCGGTCCACCGTGAGCAGCGTGGCGGCGCCGACTTCGGCCCAGTACTCCTCCCGGATCGCCGTTGCCGTCAGCACCCGCGAGCGATGGACCTGCGCCTGCGCCGCGGGGGCCGCGGCAAGCAACGCCATGACCGCCAGCCCGATTCGCCAGTTTACGGCCGGGGCTCCCCGCGGCCGCCGCCGGCGGTCCGCGCCGCCCCGCGGGACGTGGTATCCTCCAGCGTAGCCAGCAGCTCCTTCCAGGTGAACCACTGCCGGCCCCGAATCCATTTCTCGAACCACTGGAACTCCGCCACAGCCTTGAGGTACTGGTTTCGCGGATCCGGGATGCCGTGGGTGTTGCCCGGGTACACGAAGAATTCGGTCGGAACCCCCTGCTGTTTCAGCGCCATGTGCAGCTCTTCGCTCTGCGGCCGGGGCACCCGGGGATCTCCATCGACCACGTGAATCAGGGTCGGGGTCCGCGCATTCCGGATGTAGCGCAGGGGCGACACCCGCCAATACGCCTCGAAGTCCTCCCAGGGTTTCTTCCCCCGGGCGAAGTACTCGGCCCGGTTGCGCTGCACATCGCTCTGGGCGTACATCGAAATCCAGTTCACCGCCCCGGCCCCGCTGGAGATGGCCTTGAACCGGTTGGTCTGGGTCATGATCCAGTTGGACCAGTGCCCGCCGGCGCTCCAGCCCATAACGCCCATCGAATCCGGATGGACGATGCCCTGAGCGATCAGCGCGTCCACTCCGGTCATGATGTCTTCGTAACCTTTGCGGAAGTAGTCGCCCACGATATCGAGCCGGTGACGCTCGCCGTAATTGGTCGAGCCGCGATAGTTGGGCAGCAGCACGGCGTATCCGCTCCCGGCATACACCATGGCGTTGACCCCGGGGTTCCAGCGCAGCAGGTCTGCGGCGGCCGGACCGCCGTGAATCTGCACCACGAGGGGATAGCGCCGGCCGGGCTGGTAGCCGACCGGCTTGACCAGAATGCCGCCGACGGTCCTGCCGTCGCGGGACTTCCAGGAGATTTCGCTGGCTTCCCCCAGCGCGAATTGGGCCGCCTGGGGATTGGCCTCGGTCAGGCGGACCCAGCGCGCGCGGTCACCCAGCTCGGCGGCGGAGCGGACCAGCCAGGCGTCGGGCGGCGTCGCCGGATCGCTGTAGCTGACCAGGATCGCCCCGGAATCCCGGTCCCGGTTGGCGAAGAGCGCGCCGGAGAGCTCGGTCAGCTGACGGACGCTGCCGTCGTCCACCGAAATGGCCAGGACCTGCACGGTGCCCCGGATGCCCTCGGTGCTGTAGATGGTCTTGCCGTCGTCCGACCACCAGCCGGCGTCGAGGCTGCCATCGAACGAGCCGCCCAGTTTCTTCCAGGGCGCGCCGGCCTGGCCCGTGGGCCGGATCCAGATCTTGTTGTCGCGGAAGTAGGTCCACTCGTTAGGCGCGGAGAGCGCCACCCAGCCGCCGTCGGGCGAGAAGGAGATCGGGCTCTCCGGCACATCGGCGTTGCGGCTGAGCCGCTCGATCTTCCCCGATGCCACTTCCAGCAGATAGGCGTCGCCGTAGATCCCCGACTCGGTCACGTTGCGCTGGTACCGGTCGTTGGGCGTGCCCCGGAAGCCGATCCAGCGGCCGTCGCGCGACTGGGTCACGCCGCTCACGGAGTACTCCGACCCCGAGGTGAGTCGTTTCGTCGCCAGGGTTTCCAGGTCGAGCAGCCAGAGATGCTCCACCGGCTGCACCTCGTTCCGCACGTTGACGGTGAAGCGCTTCTCCCGCCGGGTCTGATTGTCCTGGTCGACGGTGTCGGGGCTCAGGAACACCAGGCGGCGGCTGTCCCACGCGAGCTGCCAGTTCCGCACCGGGGTGGGATGTTTGGTCAGCTGCCGCGGCTCTGCCGTGTCCAGGCCGGCCGTCGGCAGAGCCCAGAGCTGCCGTTCCTCGGGTTTTCCGGCGGCATACACCAGCCACTTGCCGTCGCGGGTCAGGTCGAAATTGCCCACGCCGTCCCGGACGTCGGTGAGCCGCAGGGCTTCGCCGCCGTCGGTGCGCATCAGGTACAGCTGCTCCGGCGGGTTAGTGCCGGTTCCCTCCCGGTCGGAGCTGAACACGAACGACCGGCCGTCGGGAAGCCACCGGGGATTGGTCTCGTTCTTGTCCCGGGTGAAGGTCATCCGGCGGGTCGAGGCTGTCCCGCCATCCACCGAGACCAGGTAGACGTCGGTGTAGCGGCGGGCCTCCTGCCAGTCGGGCACGGAGAGGGTGTACAGGGCCCGGGATTGATCCGGGCTTAACGTCACGCCCCCCACCGTGCGGAATCGCTGCACGTCGAGGAAGGTCATGGGGCGCGGGGCCTGAGCGGCGAGGAGCCCGGGAAGAATCGCGAGACCGGTCAACCATGTGAGACGCATCGGTATCTCCAGACGATCTGAGCGGATACGTAACGACGGCAGGCGACGTTGAGGTTCAATCGACGATTGACCATTGACGATTGACAATTGCTTTCCGCCGCGCGCGACCGGGAACACCGCTGGCGCAATCGTCAATCGTCAATCGTCAATGGTCAATCGTCAATCACTGGGGGCCGCCTGGCTGGCAGGACCCGGAACTCGAACGCATCGTGCCGCTGGTAGTGTCCGGTGACGTCGCGGGTGAAGCCTTCGATCCGGCTCTGATCCAGATCCAGTTCCGCCAGCAGCACCGCCTCCCGATCGAATACGGGCTCCACCAGGAACTTCCCGTTGGGAGCAATGATGCAGCTGCCGCCGCGCAGAACCAGGCTGTCGGGCGACCGGACCTTTTCGGGATGCGGTTCCAGCCCCGCCGGCATGGCGGAGGCCCGCAGGAGAGCACCCGCCGCCAGCACGAAGCAGCGGCCTTCGAATGCGTGGGCCCGGCTCGCCACCTGGTGCATCTCGTGCACCGTGGGCCAGACCGCCACATGCACGTCCTCCCCCGATTCGTGCAGCGCATACCGGGCCAGCGGCATCCAGTGCTCCCAGCAGACCAGCCCGCCTACCCGGCCGGCGGGGGTCGCCACGGCTTTCAGGCCCGCGCTGTCGCCCGGGCCCCAGACCAGCCGTTCGGAGAAGGTGGGCACCAGCTTCCGGTGGTGATTGAGCAGACGCCCATCGGGACCAAGGGTCAGGAGCGCGTTATAGAGGGTGCCCCGTCCCGGGCCGGCGTCGATCCGTTCGGTGACCCCACAGACCAGCACCACTTCGTTGTCGCGGGCGATCGCCTGCAATCCTTCGAACAGCTCGCCCTGACCCACGACCACACTCTGGGCCGCCATCGCGGCGTACGCCTGATTGGCGGGTCCCCAGTTCCAGAGCGCCACATCGCGGCAGGTGTCGAGCCACGCCGGGTATCCGGGCAGCCAGGTCTCGGGGAAGACGATCAGCCCGGCTCCCCGGGCGGCGGCCTCGCGGGCCCGCTCGGCGCTCAGCGCCAGCGTGGCCCGAGCGGTGGGCTGGACTTCGGCCTGGATGATGGCCGCGGTTATGCGCATACCGATCGATCGACGATTGACAATTGACAATTGCCTTCCGCAGCCCGCGGCCCGGAACACCGAAGGCGCGATCGTCAATTGTCAATTGTCAATGCTCCGCCTCCTCCTTCTTCTCCTTCATATGCTCCTCCGCCACCCTGGCGGCCACGTCGGGCGGAGCCTCGGCGTAGGCGTGGAACCTGGAACGCCAGGTCCCGCGGCCGTGGGTCATGGAATGGAGCGTCGTGCTGTACTTGTACAGCTCCGCCTCCGGCACGATGGCGCGCACCCGGGTCAGGCGCCCGTCGGCCTCCGAGCCGAGGATCTGGCCCCGGCGGCCGGAGAGGTCGCCCATGACCGTGCCTAACGTCTCGTCCGGAGTCCACACCGTGACTTGCATCAGCGGCTCCAGCAGGACCGGCTTGCACTTGGGCGCCACGTTCCGCCACGCCTGGATGCCGGCCATCTTGAACGACATTTCGTTCGAGTCCACGTCGTGGTAGGAGCCGTCGTAGCACTCCGCCTGGAAATCCACGCAGGGGTAGCCCGCGATGATGCCCCGCGCAGCGGCCTCCTGGATCCCCTTGTCCACCGCCGGGATGTACTTGTTGGGAATGACCCCGCCCACGATCGAATCGACGAACTGGTAGCCCGACCCCCGCGGCAGCGCCGAGATCCGGACCCAGCAGTCGCCGAACTGGCCCCGGCCCCCGGTCTGCTTCTTGTGCTTGCCCTGTCCTTCGGCCTTCCCCTTGATGGTCTCGCGATAGGCCACCCGGGGACGCACCAGCTCGGCGTGCACCCCGTACTTGCGCTGCAGCCGGCCGAGGATGATCTCGAAGTGTTTCTCCCCCATGCCGTGAATCAGGGTCTGTCCCAGCTCCGAGCTGTACTCGAAGTGGAAGGTGGGGTCTTCCTCGTGCAGCTTGTGGAGCCCGGCAGCCAGCTTGTCCTCCTCACCCCGCTGCTTCACCACCACGGCCGAGGTTGCGACCGCGTCGGGGAACGGAATGGGGTCGAGGTGGACCGGACTGCTGGGCAGGGAGAAGGTGTCGTTGGTGTGGGTGTTCTTGAGCTTGGCGACCGATCCGATGTCGCCTTCCCTGAGCTCCGGCACCTCCAGCCGCTCCTTGCCCTGCTGCACCGTCAGGTGATTCAGCTTCTCCAGCACGCCATGCTCGGCGTTCCACACGTCCTGCCCGTTCCGCACCCCGCCGCGGTACAGCCGGAAGAAGGTGACGTCGCCGACGTGGGGCTCGGAGACCGTCTTGAACACCCGGGCTACCAGCGGCCCGCCGTTAGGCGCGGTGATTTCGGCCGGGGACGGCAGCAGCTCCACCATGTCGGTCAGCAGCGCCCGCATGCCGTAGGTCAGGGTGGCGCTGCCGACCAGCAGCGGGACGATCTCGCCGGCCATCAGGCCCCGCTTGAGCACCGACACCACGTCCGAGCGGGGGATCTCCTCCCCGCCCAGGTAGCGCTCCAGCAGCGCGTCATCGGTGGCCGCGATCGCTTCCACCAGGGCCTGGTCGTACTTGGCGAACTGCTCCTTGTATTCCTCCGGAATGGCGGTTTCGTCGAACTCGCCGGTCTTGGTCCCCTTCTTGTAGACCTGGGTCTGGCCGGTCAACAGGTTGATGATGCCGTGGAAGTCGGTTCCGTTGCCGACCGGGATCTCGACCGGCACCACCTTGTTCGACAGGTGGCTCTTGATGTCGTCGAAGACCCGCTCGAAGTCGGCCCGTTCCTTGTCCATCTGCGAAACGAACAGGATCCGGGGCAGGTGCAGCTGGTCGCAGATCTCCCACACCTTCTCGGTGCCGACCTCCACGCCGCCCACCGCGCCCACCACCACCACGGCGGCGTCGGCGGCATGCAGGGCCGTGGTGGTCTCGCCCAGGAAGTCCAGGTACCCCGGGGAGTCGATCAGATTCAGCTTGGCATCCATCCACTCGGCGTAGGCCAGCGCCAGGCCGATGGAGTGCTTGCGATCGATTTCGTCGGGTGAATAATCGGTGAGGGAGGTGCCATCAACTACCGAACCGTGCCGGCGGCTCGAACCTGCGACAAAGGCCAGGGCGTCAACGAGCGTGGTCTTGCCGGAACCGCTGTGCCCCACGAAGGCGACGTTCCGGATCGCTCGTGTGTCATAGACCTTCATAAGGGTCTCTGCCTCCTCTAACGGGGGGATCTGATTTTGGGCCCGGTGGAGGCCGATGTCAAATCGGCGCGGTCGAAGACGGTCGAAGACAGACGAAGGCGGTCGAAGATGGGCTCAATCGCCGCCTTCGACCGCCTTCGACTACCTTCGACTGCTTCGACTAGAGCTGGGCCAGTTGCCGGAACTGTCTCCAGCTTATCAGTCGCCGGTTCTCCTCGTCCCACAGCTTGAGCGAGAAGGTCTTGATGCTCTCCCACATCGTCAGCGTCTTGACCCGGTGGAACTGGGGATTCTCCTCGTGGCAGCGCCGGAGCAGGTAGTTGGGGATCTTGGGGCTCAGGTGATGCACGTGGTGGAACCCGATGTTACCCGTCACCCACTCGAGTACCCGCGGCAGCCGGTAATAGGAGCTGCCGGCCACTGCCGCGGTCACGTAGTCCCATTCGCCTTCCGGCGCCCAGTAGGTTTCCTCGAACTGATGCTGCACGTAGAACAGCCACACCCCCGCTGCTCCGGCCAGCAGCATGGCGGGCAGGTAAATCGCCACCACCTTGAGCGGGCCGATCAGCAGCGACGTCGCCAGGAAGAGCAGCACGATGGTCGCATTGGTCAGGTGGACCCCGACGATTTCCCGGCGGCCTGCCGTATCCGGGGTATGGAGCCGGTGCTTGACCATCAGGAACAGCGGGCCGATCACCAGCATCACCAGCGGATTGCGATAAACCCGGTACCGGATCTTCCCCCAGGTGGAGAGCTGCCGGTACTCCCGTACGGTCAGCGTAGTCACATCGCCATGGCCCCGCTCGTCCAGGTGTCCCGACGTGGCATGGTGAATCGCATGATCCCGCCGCCACTGGGAGTACGGGGTCAGGGTGAGCACGCCGGTGATGAATCCGACAATGTCATTCGCGCGCCGCGACTTGAAGAACGAACCGTGACCGCAGTCGTGCATGATGATGAAGGTCCGGATCAGGAAGCCGGCCGCCACGACCGCGAGCGCGAGCGTGATCAGGTAGCTCCAGCTGAGCGTGAAGTACATCAGGACGAACAGAACCAGCAGCGGACCAAGAGTATTGACCAGCTGGACAACGCTCCGGGGAACGCTGGGCTTCTGGTACCGGGCGACGATTTCGCGCCAGCGCGAGAGTTCAGGTGTCATGGCTTAAATCTACTATCTTGAGGGTTCTTTGGCCTAAAGTCCCTGACGGCAACGGCTTGAGTCCGATAAGACTGGTTCTTCGCAGTCCCAGGCCTGCAGTTTCCGCGCCCTCCAGGGCGCGGCTCCATGAATCCGGGGTACGCTCGGGCACCGCATGCGGCGACGACTTCTGCGGTTACTTCTCCTCCTGCTGCTGCTGGCAGCGGGCGGTCTCTTTGCGATGGCCCGGGTACCGGTTTCCCTGGCGCTGGGTCCCTGTCTGAAGGACTGGACCAACCTCAACAGCTACCAGCGCCGGCCGAGCCCGCTGTCCACTACGACGATGGCCCTGGGAACGGGTCGGGTCAAGATCTGTTATGGCCGTCCTTCTTCCCGCGGGCGAGTCGTATTCGGAGAACTGGTGCCTTACGGTCAGTACTGGCGGCTCGGCGCCAACGAGCCCACCCGGCTCTATACCGATGTCGCGCTGGATTTCGGCGGGCTTCGAGTGCCACCGGGCCGCTATTCACTCTACGCCCTGGTGCAGCCGGACCAGTGGATCATCGCCGTGACTCGTTCCGTCACCCACTGGGGCACCGACTTCACCGACCGCGTGCTGTCGCAGGAGCTGGGGAGGATTACGGTGCCGGCCACCCGCCTGCCGACTCCGGTCGAAACCCTGACCCTGAGGCTGGAGTCGCTGAACGGACGGGAAGGACGCCTCGCTATCCGGTGGGAGCGCACCACGGCAGAAGTGGTTATACGAGTGAGGGGTGAGGAGTAAGGAGCGAGGGGTGAGGAGTTGACACGCCTCACGCCCTCACTCCTCACCTCAGTTACCGCTTGGCGTAGACCGAAGTCTTGCCGCCCTTCTCGAAGAGAATCACCTCGTAGGCGTCCTTCTGGTTGCCCACCTCCATGCCGGGTGAGCCGATCGGCATCCCTGGCACCGCGATCCCGATCGCCGCGGGCTTCTCCGCCAGCAGTTTCTTCACCACGTCGGCGGGAACGTGTCCCTCGATGACGTAGTTGTCGACCAGGGCGGTGTGACAGGTGCGCAGCTTCATCGGCACCGCGCTGGCCTGCTTGATCTCGGTCAGATCATCGAGATCCACCACCTTCACCGTGAAGCCCGCGGCCTTGATGTGGTCGATCCACTTGCCGCAGCAGCCGCAGGTGGGCGACTTGTACACCGTCATCTCGGGCCCTTTGGCCTGGGCCGCCCGCTGACCCGCCAACGCCGTTCCGGCCACCGCCAACGCCACCACACCGACGACAATCGACTTCAGACCAGACATCTCTCCTCCGTTCGGCCGTTGGCCATTGCCGTCAGCCGTTGTGAGCCCGCTGCCCGCCTTCCCGCCTGCCCGTATAAGATACTTTCATGCCCAACAGCACGGCTGGCCCCTGGCTGGAAGCAGTCGAGGGGGAGTGCGTCGCATCCATGGGGATGGCGGCCAGCTCCGCGAGTGTGTCCAGCCTGGGTATCGAGGTCCGGCGATGGGGCCGGGCCGTCGGGATCCAGACCCGGCGCGCCGACGTCCTGGCGCTGAACCGGGTCCTGGGCGTGGGGTGGCCCGAACCAGCCTCGCCCGACCAGCTGGCCGAGATGCTGGCCTGGTTCGAAACTGCGGGGGTCAGCCGCTGTTTCTTCCAGGTTCCCCCGGTCGCCCCGCTGGAAGGGGTGCGGGAGTGGCTCTCCCGGCAAGGATTTGCCCACTACAACAACTGGGTGAAGCTCACCCGGAACCTGGAGGACATTCCCCGGGCGAACGGACCCAGGGTGAAGCGGCTGGACCCCGAACATTCCCCGGAATTCGGGCGGATGGTTGCAGCGGAGTTCGGCTGGCCCCGCGCCACGGCCGGCTGGCTGGGCGAGACCTTCGGCGCTCCCGGCTGGCGCCACTACGGCGCGTTCAACGCCAATGATTCCCTGCTGGGGGTGGCGGTGGTCCAGGTGATCGACCGCGATGCCTATTTCGGCTTCGCGGCCACCGCGTCGGAACACCGCGGCCAGGGAGTTCAGACCGCGCTCCTGGTGCACCGGCTCCGCGAAGCCCGGGAGGCCGGCTGTGAACGCGTCGTGGTGGAGAGCGCGGAGGAAGGCCCGGGCCGGCCGGCGCCGTCGTTCCGCAATCTCCGGAGGCTGGGCTTCGAGGTGGCCTACCTGCGGGCCAACTACCTGTGGAAGGCGCAGGGAAGCGCGGCATAGGCAGGGTGCCAGGTGCCGATTGCCGGGTGCCAGGTGCCCCGGTCCGAATGCGTTGCCAGGTGGGAACACCCGGTCAGGACATCGCGTAGTGGCTCCATGCGCCCTGCTGTCTTGGCGGTTGCCGCGCTGTCTCTCGGGCCCGAGGCCGCGGCCTCTCAGATCGATTTCCTCAACATCAATCCGTCCTGGGCCCCCGATGGCCAGACGCTGGTCTTTGAGTCCCGGCGCCACGGCAACGCCGAGCTGTACCTGGTCAGCGCCGACGGCAGTGGCCTCCGGCGGCTGACATACAGCCGGGGCGACGACACCCATCCGGTCTGGTCGCCCGACGGGGAGTGGATCGCGTTCGACTCTGATCGGGATGGAACCTGGAACATCTATCTCATCCGACCGGACGGCACCGGTGAGCGGCGGCTGACCCACCGCGAGGCGAGCACCTCCGCCACGTTCGCGCGGCACCCGGCGTGGTCCCCCGACGGAACCCGCCTGGTGTTCGACAGCGACCGGGATGGGGACGAGGAGGTCTACCTCATGGCGCGGGACGGGAGCGGCGTCACCCGGCTGACCCGATCGCCCGGACGGGATGGACACGCCTCCTGGACCCCCGATGGCAGGCAGATCGTCTTCGGATCCGCTCGCTCCGGCGGGAGCGACGTCTGGATCATGAACGCCGATGGCAGTCAGCCACGCCGTCTCACCACTCACCCGGGGGCTGACGCCGGTCCCAAGGTTTCTCCCGATGGACGACGGGTGGCCTTCTGGTCGGACCGTGACGGGCAGACCGAGCTGTACCTGATGAATCTCGATGGCACCGAGCCGCGCAACCTCACCCAGCACCCCGACACCCTGTACGAGATGGCCTGGTCACCCGACGGGAGCCAGCTCGCGTTCTACTCCACCCGGACCGGCCGTTATGAGCTGTTCCTGATCCGCCCCGATGGAACCGGTCTCCGCCAGCTGACCGACACCCAATACGACAACGCCTGGCCGATGTGGTCTCCCGATGGCGAGCACGTCGTGTTCGCCTCCTTCCGCGATCACGACTGGGAGCTCTACCGGATGCGGGCCGACGGCACCGATCAGCAGCGGCTGACCTGGAGCCCGGGACGGGATGCCCATCCGACCTGGACCGGTAACGGCGATCGCATCGTGTTCCAGTCCCCGCGCGATTCACCCGAGCAGTGGCAGGTGGACCTGTATCTCATGGACCGGAACGGGGGCGACCAGCGGCGGCTGGTCAGCGCGCCGGGATTCGACGGCGTGCCGGTGTGGTCACCGGATGGCGGCCGCATTGCCTTTCAGCGAAGCAGCTCCGTTCCCGAGTTCCGCTGGGATCTCTATCTGGTCAATGCGGATGGAACCGGGGAGGAGCGGATCACCAGCGAGGCGACCAACGAACAGGTTCCCACCTGGAGCCCCGATGGCCGACAGCTGGTGTTCTACTCCAACCGGAGCGGCCGCGAGCAGCTCTACCGCCTCGATCTCGGCACCAGAGCCATCAGCCCGCTCGGACCGAGCAGCGGCAACGACCGCGCGCCGTCATTCTCGCCGGACGGCCGCGTCATCGCTTTCACCTCCGATCGCGATGGAGAAGGTGGAGCCAGCGATCTCTACCTGCTGCACACCACCGACCAGTCGGTCGTGCGAATCACCAGCGGGCTGAAGGTCCAGGGACAGCCCAGCTGGCACCCCGATGGACGGCGAATCCTGTTCAACGCCGGCGGCTCGGGCAAGGAGGAAATCTACGTAGTGAACTCCGACGGGACCGGGCTGACCCGGCTGACCCGGGGTACGGAGGGGGTGCGATAGGTCAGGCCGGAAAGGGTCGGAAGGGTCGGAAAGGTCGGAAGAGTCGGAAGTTTGTTCCGACTCTTCCGACCTTCCGACCTTCCGACGCAGTTACTGCTTGATCTGCTTCTGAGCCGCCGAAACCGGGATCTCCCGCGGCCGGGCCTTCTCGGTCTTGGGCAGATGCACCGTCAGCAGCCCGTCCTCGAAGTGGGCCTCGATCCGGTCAGCGTCCACCGAGCTCGGCAGGGTGAACACCCGCTCGAACCGGCCGTAGGTCCGCTCATACCGGTGAACCCGCTCGGTCTTCTCCTCCGCCACCTGCTTCTTCTCGCCCTGCAGCGTGAGGGTGCTGTTCTCGATCGAGATCTTCACATCCTCGGGCCGCAGGCCGGGCAGCTCGGCCACCAGCTTGATGGCCTCCTTGTCCTCGAACACATCCACCGCCGGGGCCCAGGCGGAGCCGACAGCGCTGCTGTCGGAATCGAACGGCCAGGGGCCGAACGCGTCGTTCATGACCCGCTGAAGCCGTCCCTGCAGCTGCATTACCTCATCAGCTGGGCGGCGAGTCTGGATCATCCACATAGTGACTGACCTCCCTTGGGTGTAGGATTGTTTCGCGATGCTGGCACGGTGTCCAGCGTGGCGACACCCTGAAAAGCATCCTCCATGCCTCGTGAATTGGTCAAATTGGCAGTCGGATTGGCCGGGATGACCAGGCACTCTGTCAGATCGACCAGGCTGCCCTCGACCGCCTTCGGCTGCCTTCGACCGTCTTCGACCCCCCTCCGATGACCGAGCGTATCCCCACCGAAGTCTTCGACGATCACGCCGGACTGGCCCGCCGGGTGGCCGGCCGGATCGCCGCGGTCATCCAGGAGCGGGCCGGCCGGAATCAGCGGGCGGTGCTCGGACTCGCGACCGGGTCGACCCCGGTCGGGGTCTATCGGGAGCTCATCCGGCTGCACCGTGAGGGCGCCCTCTCATTCGCCGGCGTGGTGACGTTCAACCTCGACGAATACTGGCCCATGCAACCGGACAGC
>DASTEX010000462.1:0-2072 GCA_035709185.1 Gemmatimonadales bacterium | reverse complement strand
TCCGCGCTTCGGTCCCCCTGGATTCGGCTCCGGCACCAGCCTGGGCTCGCAGCGACCACTGTCGCTGCCAGGGTCGCGTTACCAGGCGCGAATGCGGGTTCGGCGTCCTCGCGCTGGAGAGCGAGCCGGTCGATCCCCGGCTGGGAGGGACGCTTCCCCTTGACATTCGATGTATACGCGGCACATCGTATACCTCGAACGTCGATAGGAGCCCACCTGACCCGCCCGCCGCTCGAACTGCTGCAGGGAACCCTGGACCTGCTCATCCTCAAGGCCCTGAGCTGGGGCCCGGCCCACGGATACGCCATCGCCCGCTGGATCGAACAGCTGACCCGGAGCGTCCTCCTGGTGGGCGAAGGTTCGCTCTATCCCGCCCTGCACCGGCTGGAGGATCGCGGCTGGGTTGAGGCCGAATGGCGGCTCTCGGAACACAACCGCCGGGCCAAGTTCTACCGGCTCACGGCCCGCGGGCGGCAGCAGCTCCGGGCCGAAACCGCGATCTGGACCGGCTTCGTGAAGGCCGTGCAGCAGGTGTTGAACGCCTCCGAGCGGCCGGCCTGAGGAGACGGCGATGAGCCCATGGCGCAAGTGGCTGGCGATCGGCCGGCGAAACGTGCAGGCCGATGTGGATGACGAACTGCGATTCCACATCGAGATGCAGACCCGGGATCTCATCGCTTCCGGCCTGTCGCCGAACGAAGCGCGCCGGGAGGCCGAACGGCGCTTCGGCGCGGTCCCGCCGGTCCGGGCCGCGCTGGTCGCCGGGGATCGTCGCCGGGATCAACGCACGCGGCTCCGCGAGTGGCTGGGCGAGCTCAAGTCGGATCTGCGATTCGCCGCCCGCACCCTGCGCCGCACACCCTTCTTCACCGCCATGGCGGTGCTGTGCATCGGGCTCGGCATCGGCGTCACTTCCACCATCTTCACCGCCGTATACGGCATCCTGCTGCGCCCGCTGCCCTATGCCCGGGCCGATGAGCTGGTCGCGGTCTACACCCGGCAGGTCGCCACCGGGGAAGGCCGCATCAACGTCGGGTGGCACGACTTCCTGGCGTGGCGGGAGCAGAGCCGTTCCTTTGCCCAGCTCGGGCTCTGGACCTGGAACTCCTTTGCCATCTCCGGCACGGGGGAGGCCGAGCGCCTGGAGGGTGCCTCGGTCACGACAAATCTGTTTCCCTTGCTGGGGGTCGCCCCGATCCTCGGCCGGCATTTCACTCCCGACGAAGAGCAGCCCGGCCGTAACACCGTCATATTGTTAGGCCATGGCCTGTGGGAGCGGCGCTACGGGGCGGACCGAAGCATCGTCGGCCAGAGCATCAGCCTCGACGGGGTGCCCCACACGGTGGTCGGCGTCATGCCTCCCGGATTTGCTTATCCCGAGCGCGGTCAGGCCTGGGTGCCCTACGTCCCCGACGCGGCGGCGCTGAATCGAGCCAACCGCTTTCTGGCCGGTGCCATTGGGCGGCTTCGTCCCGGTGTCACCCTGGCGGCGGCAACCGTCGAAATGGAGCAGATCTCCCGCCGCCTGGAGCAGGACTTCCCGGACGACAATCGGGGGTGGGCCGCCGACCTGGTCCCGCTGCGCGAGGACCTGGTCGGCGATCTCCGCCGGCCGCTTCAGGTGTTTGGGGTGGCCGTCAGCTTCGTGCTCCTGATTGCCTGCGCCAATGTCGCCGGCCTGATGCTGACGCGGGGCGCGGGCCGAGCCCGCGAGCTGGCCGTGCGTGCCTCGCTGGGCGCCCAACGGAGCCGGCTGGTACGGCAGCTGCTGACTGAAAGCGTGATGATCGGTGCGCTGGGTGGCGTGGTCGGGTGGGGGCTGGCCGTCCTGGGCGTGCGGGCCCTGCGACTCGGCTTTCCCGATTCGGTGCCCTTTTTCATTTCGCTAGAGGTCGATCGCACCGCGCTGCTCTTTACGCTGGTGCTCTCCCTGCTGGTGGGATTCCTGTTCGGGATGCTTCCGGCGCTGCGTTCCACCCACCTCGACCGGGCTTCCGCCGTCAAGGAAGGCGGTCGGGGTTGTGATGGAGTCCAGCGGACGCGCGGCCGCCGGACCCTGATCGTGGCCGAGA
>DASTEX010000461.1:0-2280 GCA_035709185.1 Gemmatimonadales bacterium | reverse complement strand
TGCGAAAGCCGCCCCTGTGTCCAGCCGTCCAGCCGTCCAGCCGTCCAGCCGTCCTGCTCGCGATGATCTTCTCCGACGCCCCGGCACTC
The DNA here is from genome assembly GCA_035709185.1 of Gemmatimonadales bacterium. Taxonomy (GTDB): domain Bacteria; phylum Gemmatimonadota; class Gemmatimonadetes; order Gemmatimonadales; family GWC2-71-9; genus SZUA-320. Next base: position 2,191 of record DASTEX010000461.1, on the reverse strand, counting down.
AGCCCCTTTACGAACTGCAGCCCGATCCGGATCTCGGCGCCTCTGCCGGTGGTGCGGAAGCCGCTCGCGTTCACGTCCGGCGGCAGCACCGTGAGCCCGGCGCGGCGGGCCTCCGCCACGTAGGCAAACGTAGCATAGAAGCCGCCCCCGTTGGCCAGCACCGCCGCGAAGAATTCCGCGGGATAGTGGGCCCGGAGGTAGCCCGACTGCTGGGCCACCTGGATGTATGAGCAGGAGTGGCCCTTGCAGAAACTGTAGCCGGCAAAGCTCATCACCATGTGCCAGACTTCCTTTGCGGTCTCCACCCTGCGGCCCAGCGCCAGCGCCCCGGCAAAGAACTCCTGCGCGTAGGCCGCCAGCGCCTTGGCCGGGCGCTTCTTGGACAGCGCCTTGCGGAGCCCGTCGCCGGTGGCGAGCGGCATCCCGGCAAACACCGAGCAGACATTCACCACGTCCTCCTGGTAGACCATCACCCCGAACGTCTCCGAGAGCACGTCGCGCAGGCTGGGATCGAGCGGTTCCCAGGCGCCGCCATGGAGCCGCTCGAGGTAGATCCGGATGAACCGGTTGGAAGCGGGACGGATGATGCTGGTGTTGAGCACCAGGATGTCGTAGTCCTCGGCCTTGCTCTTGATACAGAGGGCCCGTGACGCGGGGGATTCGGTATAGAACACCCCCATGGTGTGGCCGGTGCGGAAGAGCTTCCGGGTCTCGGGATCCTCGCCGGCCTCGGCGCTGGTGTAGTCGAGCTGCCGGCCGGTGTTGGCCCGGACCGCCGCGATGCCGTCGCGGATCACCGCGAGGGACCGGTTGCCCAGCAGGTCGATCTTCACCAGCCCGGCGTCTTCGGCGCCGTCCTTTTCGAACTGGATGACCGGCACGGTCAGATCGGGGGCGCCGTCGAGGCGCTTGGCCGCCGGCTCGATCGGCACGTAGTCGGTGAGCGCGCCGGGAACGATGACCACGCCGCCGGGATGCAGGGAGAGATGCCGCGGAGTGCCGACCAGCGAGCCGGCCCGCCGGGCAATGCCCTGCCAGGAGGCGGGAAGGTCGAGCCCGGTGAAGTTGGGATGCTCGGCCAGGAGCTGCTCGATCGGCACCTCGTCGCTGTACCAGGGGATCCGCCGGGTGACCTCCCGGATTTCCGCCGGAGGCCTGCCGTCCACCTTGGCCACCTCGCGGAGCGCGCCCCGGAGCTTGAGGGTGTTGTGATTGGCCACCATCGCCGCCCGGGGCAGGGGATACCGCTGGAACACCCAGGCCAGGATGTGGTCGCGCTCGTCCCAGGGAAAGTCGAGATCGATGTCGGGCGGGTCCCTGCGCTCGGGATTGAGGAAACGCTCGAACAGGAGTCCCGCCCCCAGCGGCTCGACGTGGGTGATGCCGAGACAATAGGACACGATCGAGTTGGCCACCGAGCCGCGGCCGCAGTGGGTGGGGCCGTGCTCCACGATGTCCTTCACCACCAGGAAGTAGTCGGCGAAGCCCTTCTGCCCGATGATGCGGAGCTCGTGCTCCAGCCGGTCGCGGGTGATGGGGGCGACGGTGCCGTAACGCCGCGCCGCCCCCTGGTAGGCCAGGACGCGGAGCTGCTGCAAGGCGTCGGTGGCCTCGACGTAGCGGGGAGGGACCACCCGCTCGCCGATGGGAATCCGGTAGCGGCACCGCTCGGCCAGCTCGGCGGCGCGATCGATCGCCTCGGGCACGTCGGGGAAGTGGCGGGCGAGATCCGGCGCGGGTTTGAGCCAGGCGTTGGGCGGCTGGGCGGCAGGACGGGAGGTCGGTAGGACGGCAGGACGGTAGGACGGCTGGCAGTCATCGCGAGGGCCCGAAGGGCCCGAAGCGATCCCGCGATCCGTCAGTGTCGTGTTGGCCGCAATCGCCGAGAGCAGCCGGTGCCGGGGGTGATCCTCCGGATGGGCGAACCTGACGGCGTTGGTGACCACCGGAAGGAGGCCCAGCCGCCGGCCGGCGGCCAGCACCGCGTGGCGCTCCTTGCCGGGAATCAGCTCGGCGAAGACGTCGGTGGGACCGGAGCGGGAAACGATACGGTCGAGAAACGAAATGCTGGCCGACAGGATCAATGCCCCCTGCCGGTCGGAGGCGAGGATGTCGGAAAGGCAGGCGGCTGGACGGCTGGACGGCTGGACGGCTGGTGAATGGCATTCCCGTTGACCGTTGACCGTTGACC
>DASTEX010000460.1:0-6412 GCA_035709185.1 Gemmatimonadales bacterium | reverse complement strand
CCATGGGGTGGGACGCGGGCAGCCTTCTCGGTCACCGGCAGGATCAACCGGCACGACTTCGGCCTGAACTGGAATGCGGTACTCGAGAGCGGCGGAGTGGTAGTCGGGCCGGACGTGAAGATCGCGATCGAGGCGGAGCTGGTGGCGGTAGTGGGGCAGGAGGCGGTGGCGGCGTAACTGGGTCGGAAGGGTCGGAAGGGTCGGAAAAGTCGGAAGCATCTTCCGGTTCCCCGACATTTCCGACTCTCCCGACCTTTCCGACTCTTCCGACTGCTACGGAGCGTCGAGTTTCAAAGGCTGAACCGGCACATCCCAGTGCGCCAGCAGGATCTGGAACCGGCGCTGTTCTTCCCGCTGGAAGGTCTCCTGGTCCGGGTAGAGCTGTCGCATCTGCTGGTCGGTCAGTCCCGGTCCAAAGGCGGCTGCGACGTTCCGGAAGACAATGGTGACCCGGTAATCCCAGCGTGACTCCTCGGTCGCGTGGTACCGGGGCGTAGCGGCGGTCACCGAGAGAATCCGTCCCAGCTCCATTTCCTTCCGAAGCACGGGGTAGTGATTCTTGCGAAACAGGCGGATGAACTCGTCGGTGAAGCCCCAGCCGACCTTGTAGTAGTACTCCACGGTATAGGTGCTGTCGGCTGGAACCGCCTGGGCCGACAGCGTGAGCGGCGCGCTGCCGAGCAGCCCCAGGGTCATTGCGGCGACAATTCGCATGTGCTCTCCCTCCCGATCAGCTGCGTCCCATCTGTCGCAGGTACTCCCGGTCCCAGGCCGCCGGGATGCTCTCCCTGGCCGAGTAAGGGCCCGGCCGATAGCGGCGTGATCCGATGCCCTGCTGGCTCCGCTCGACGATGTCCCAGTCCTGCCGGTTGGTGACGTCCCAGAACTTGATGGCATCGTCGGGGTGGAACTGCTCGTTCCCGATGTTGTCGGCGTTGAACATCCACTCGGACTCCACGATGGTACGATTCGCTGCCACCGGCCATACCATGTAGTAGTTGACGTAATCCGGGTGAAGGCTGAGCAACATGTTCGGTATGAGCGAGTAGTAGTAGGCCCGCCGCAGGTCGGTTCCCGCCAGGCTCGCGCTCACCGGCAACCCGCAGGCCTTCCCGCTCATGGTGGCGCTGTCGTTCCCCGGCGTGAGCTCCATGTACCCTCCGAGGAAGGGACCCTCGACCAGATCGTTGGCGCCGCTCTGATAGGGCAGCACCGCGTTCAGCTCCGGGTGGATCATGGGGCAATGGAGGCACTCCGAATAGTTCTGGAAAACCAGCTTCCAGTTGGCGCGCACTTCGTAGCGGACGCTGTGTCCGACCCTGAGGCCGGCGAGGTTGAAGCGCACCAGCCGGTGCAGCATGGGAGCCCAGGCCTCCTCGAACCGAACCGGGTGCTCATCCAGGTTCACGAAGATGAAGCCTTCCCATTCCGCCACCGCGGCGGAGTGGAGCGGATAGTCCTTCTTGTCGAACCCTTCCACGTCCTGCATGTGGGGCGCGCCGATCAGCCGCCCATCGGTGGTCCAGGTCCAGGCGTGGTAGGGGCACTGGATGGTCTCGGAGAAATGGCCCGCGTCACCCTGGCAGATCCGGGTGCCCCGATGGCGGCAGACGTTGAAGAAGGCGCGGATGGCGCCGTTCCGGTCGCGCAGGACGATGATCGACTCGCCGGCGATCTCCCGCTGGATCCAGTCACCCGGGCGCTCGAGCCGCGAAGCCCGCCCGACGCAGTGCCACTGGCGAAGGAAAATCCGATCAGCTTCCTCGGCGAGGATGTCGGGGGAGGTGTAATACGATTGCGGCAGGGTCCTGGCTCCCTGCCGGAACGTGGCGGTGGTAGGGTGGTAGGTCATCCTTCAAGTTACCAATGATGAGGGGAGAGGGAAGAACACGATTGCAGATTGCAGAGTGCAGAGTGGAGAAGGGGTGCACGTTCGGCATCAATCACCACGCCGACACTCTGCATTGCCCGGCGGGACCACGGAAATAGCACCACTTCTACATTCTGCACTCTACATTCTGCACTCTACATTCTGCACTCTGCAATCTGCCATTCTACAGGATCAGCACCACGGCCATGACGATCGTGAGGGTCATCTTGACGGCGGTGCCGACCACCCGGCCGATCAGCGCTCCCCACGCCACCCGGCCCGCCCGGCTGCTCTCGCGGGTGGCGCTGTATTCCGCGATCAGCGCGCCCAGAAAACTTCCCAGGAACGAACCGACCACCGATCCGATCAGGGGAAGGGGCAACCCGATGATGGCACCGATGATTCCGCCGGCCAGCGCGCCCCAGCCGGCCCGGCGGGACCCGCCCCGCCGGCCGGTCCAGCGGATCGCGGCGATCCACTCGATGATTTCACCGGTGATCGCCAGACCGAAGGCGATCAGGATCGCAGTGCCGCCGGGTGCCCCGGGTGCTTCCGCCAGTCCGAGCAGCGCGCCCACCAGCAGCAGGACCCAGCTGCCCGGCAGGCCGAAGGCTATGAGGATCAGGCCCAGCAGCGCGGCCAGAACCAGCGCCGCGGTGATCATCGGGTGGCAAGCACCTGTCGAGCGGCCAGCCAGCCGGGTCCGCCCAGCACGCCGGGGCCGGGATGAGTCCCGGCACCGCCCAGGTAGAGTCCCGCTATGGGCATGACATGACGGCCCCATCCGGGAACGGGGCGCATGAACAGGATCTGGTCGAGGGTCAGCTCCCCGTGGGTTACCGCGCCCTCGGTGACGCCGTACCGGCGCTCCAGGTCCTTCGGGGTGCTGAAGACCTGGTGGAGGATCCGGGAAGTGATTCCGGGAAACGCATTCTCAATGAGACCGGTGATCCGGGCGGGCAGGGTGGCCGATCCGTTCGCCCCTTCCGCGGGATACGGGACGTACTGTACGTGGGCCACCATGACGTGCTTCCCCTGGGGGGCCCAATCGGGCCAGCGCAACGTGGGAATCGACAGCTCCACGTGCGGGCGCTCCGAGATTTCGCCGTACTTCGAAGCATCGTAGGCCCGTTCCAGGGATACCGTGTCGGCCGTGAGCGAGACGACTCCGTCGCCGCACGATTGGTCCGGCAGTCCGTCGAGCGCAAAAAGGGCCGTCGCGCGGCAGCCGCGGAACTTGATATGACGGACCGCGTGGAGAAACTCGGGATCGAGCCAGACCGGATCAACCAGACCCAGGAGGGTGCGGGCCGGGTCGAGCGTCGACACCACCACCGGCGCGCGGATTTCCTCGCCCGACGCCAGCGCAATGCCGGTCACCCGCTCATCGGCGACGGTAATGCGGATCACGTCGGTGCTGGTCCGGATGGTCACCCTGGCCGACCGGGCGGCGTCTTCAATGGCGTTGGCCAGGCCGTTCGGCCCCTGGCGCCACATCGGCCGTCCCCGGAGCGAGCCCGGCGCCGCGCCGACCAGGTGATGCAGCAGCACGAAGGTGGTCCCGCCCGAGCGCGGTCCCTGCCGGATGTCCTGGATACCCGCCGCGGCGATCGCGGCCTTGAGCGGCTCGGACTCGAAGGTATCGTCCGCCAGTTCCTGGATCGACATGGGCAGCAGGCGGAAGAACTCGATCATGTCTTCCCGCCCCAGCCCGCGGAGCTTGCGCCCGACGCCTAACAGTGCTGCCAGCTCGGAGAGCGAGGTCGTGTCGAGGTCCGGGGCCGGGATCTGATACAGGGCCTGGAGCACGCCGGCGATCCGGGCCAGGCGGGCGGTGAAGCCCGGCCATCGTTCGGCGTCCCGGGCCGAGTGGGGCCGAATGGCCTCGGCGGCACGGCGGGCATCCCGGGGGAGTGACATCCACTTCCCGGCGCCCAGTGCAACCGAGGCGGTGACATCAGAGGACCCCAGCGTGTCGCGGAGCGGAAGGCTCAGGCTCGACGCCACCTTCGGCGGAAGCCACCCGGCATCGAGCGTCAGGGGCGCCGCCCGGTAGCCGTCGGCGAACGGCATCGCGCGGGCCTCCCCTCCGGTCGCGGCGCCCCGTTCCACCAGCAGGACCCGGCGCCCGGCCCGTCCCAGGACGGCGGCGGCCACCAGTCCGTTGAGACCGGCCCCGATCACGATGGCGTGGTAGTCGTTCGCCATGGTCAGCCGGCCTTCAGGATTTCGAGCGCGGCCAGGCGGCCGGATGCACCCATGATGCCGCCGCCGGGGTGGGTTCCCGCTCCGCACTGCCAGTAGCCTTTGAGCGGCGTCCGGTACTTGGCCCACTCCGGAACCGGCCGGAGGAAGAAGAGCTGGTGAAGCGCCAGCTCGCCCTGGAAGATGTTGCCCTCCGACAGGCCGGTGATGCGCTCGATGTCGTCCGGGGTGAGCACCTGCCGGTGGAGGATCAGCGACTTGATGTTGGGCGCGTAGCGCGCCAGGGTATCCACCACCGCGTCGCCGAAGGCTTCCCGCTTCGCGTCGGTCCAGCCGCCGTTCAACCGGTACGGGGCGTACTGGACGAAGATGCTCATGACGTGCTTCCCCGGCGGCGCCATCTGCGGGTCGATCATCGAAGGCAGCACGATGTCCATGTAGGGATGGCGGGAGAACTCCCCGTACTTGGCATCGTCGTAGGCCCGTTCGAGGTACGCCAGGCTGGGACTGACCGATACCGCTCCCCGGAGGTGCGGCCCCTGGCCGGGAAGACAGGTGAAGTCCGGCAGTCCGGCGAGCGCGAGATTCACCTTGCCCGATGAGCCGCGGAACTTGTAGCGGCGCACGCCCTCCACCAGCTGGGATGGCAGCTGCTTCTCATCCACCAGGCGGGTGAACGTCAGCCGGGGGTCGAGGCTCGAGACCACCAGCGGGGCCTGGATCTCCTCTCCGCTCGAGAGGGCGACGCCGGTCACCCGGTCGCCCTTCAGCGTGACCTGCTCGACCCCCGCGTCCGACCGGATCTCGGCGCCGAAGGCACGGGCCGCGCCGGCGATCGCGTTGCTGATGGCGCCGGTGCCGCCCTTCTGAAAGCCCCAGGCCCGGAAGGCGCCGTCGATCTCGCCCATGTAGTGGTGGAGCAGCACGTAGGCCGAACCGGGCGACCGCGGGCCCAGGAAGGTGCCGATGATGCCGCTGGCCGACTTGGTGGCCTTGAGCGGATCGAACTCGAACCATTCATCCAGGTAATCCGCGCTGCTCATGGTCATGAGCTTGAAGAGCGCGTGGAACCGCTCGGCGCCTAACGAACGGAAATGCCCCCCCAGCTTGAGCAGGCCGGCCAGGTCCGACGGGGCCAGCGACGCGGGGTCGGGCGGCACCATGCCCAGGATCGGCTTCACCGCCATCGCCATGTGCTGCATCAGCCGGCCGAACACCACGGTGGTCTCCGCGTCGATCGGCGAGTGGCGGTAGATCTCCCGCCGGGTCTCGTCGGGATCGGACCAGGAGCCGAGGTAATCGCCGTTGTCGAGCGGGGTGATGGTGCTTTCGAGCGGCAGGATCTGGAGCCCGTGCCGGGGAAGGTCGAGATCGCGGATGATCTCCGGCCGGAGCAGGCTCACCACGTAGGAAAAGACCGAGAACTTGAAGCCGGGGAAGATCTCCTCGGTGACGGCGGCGCCGCCCAGCACCGGCCGCCGCTCCAGCACCAGCGTCCGCTTGCCGCCGCGGGCCAGGTAGGCCGCGGCGACCAGGCCATTATGGCCGCCTCCGATGACGATGGCGTCGTAGCGGTTTGTGGTCACGACCGGATCTGGAACATGAGTGCGGGAATTTAACCGGGCCTCCCCGGGGTGCTGCCAACCCGGGACGCCATGTCGGGCGAGGCGGGCGAACCCCGTTATCGGTGCGGGGACCATACCGGAGAGCTCGATGCGGCGAATGACGCGCCTGTTTCCGGCAGCCTGCGGGCTGCCCCTGGTTCTTCTGGCCGCCCTGGCGGCCTGCAGCGACACGGCGCCCCCCACGGCGCCGGCGCCGGGGACACTCGAACTGACCATCGTCACGACCGGAATGGCCCCGGACGAGGACGGCTACATCGTACACGTCAGTGGGGCGATCCCCCGGCGGGTTGCCGCCAACAGCACCACCCCGTACACCCTGTTCGCGGGGCAGCATTCGCTGGAGATCCGCGACCTGGCCCTCAACTGTCAGAAGACCGGCGGCTCCCTGTTCGCCTTCATCGCCCCCGACCAGGTAACCAAGCTGACCATCGAGGTGTACTGTCCCGCCCCCGGGAGTCTTCGGGTCACGGGCGCAACCGGCGGCCCCGAGGCGGATGCGGCCTACGTGGTCGTGGTGGACGGGATCACGCGGCAGACGGTGTCGTCGAGCTTCGAGCTGACGCTGGAGAACCTCCCGGCCGGTCCGCACGAAGTGGCCCTGCGGGACGTCGCTGGCAACTGCGAAGTGACGGGAGGAGCATTCCGGGAGGTGCCGGTTCCGGAACAGCAGGTGGCAGTGGCCGCCTTCACCGTCACGTGCACTCCCCGAATC
>DASTEX010000459.1:0-2714 GCA_035709185.1 Gemmatimonadales bacterium | reverse complement strand
CTGAATCAGCCCGGCGCCCGAGGGATCCGCTTCTACTACGGTGAGGAATCGGAAGGGGAATCCACCCGGCTGGTCGCGGTGGCCGTCGATGAGAACGGGAACGACATCGTGAGTGGGGAGCTTGCTGACTTCGGCATTCCCTGTCCTCCCTTCTGCTCCGGTGAAAATGAGCTGAACTCCTGATCTGGCATGGACCGGGTACCACTCATCATCCTTGCCGCCACCTGGCTGCAGCTGCTCCCGGTTGCCGGGCTCCTGCTCCCCAGAGGCCGGGGTACGAGCGCGCGGGTGTGGGTGGGCCTGGCATTGCTGGCCAGTTTCGCGGGGGACATGACTCAGTACTTTTTGAGCCGGCAGAGGGTCAACAACCTCTGGGTGGGCTATATCGCTACGGCCATCTACTGCATGGCGGTGATCCTGGCCCTAACCGTCTGGCAGACTACTCCCCGCGCGGCCCGGGCATGCCGTATAGGATTGGGGCTGTACGTCGTGCTCTGGGGCCTGACCCCACTGATCGAGAATCTCCAGCAGTTCAGCCTGGTGGTTATCCCGGCGCAGTACATTTTCGTCTTCGTGCTCTGTATCTGGACCCTGGTCCGGAACAGTCTCCGGGACCGACCGGAACCGCTGTACCGATACGATTGGTTCTGGATCTGCGCCGGCTTCGCCCTCTCGTTCGGGGCCGCGAGTGCGATTCAGCCGGTGGCCAATGTCTTCATCGCGCGGGGACAGCTGGAGAACGCCGCGGCGGCGTTCATCTTCCGCGCGTGGATTCACTCCGCCGCCATGCTGCTGGTGGCAACAGGAGTACTATGGGCTCGATCGACGGCGCCCTCCTCGCTTTCTTTATCTCCGGCGCCCTGACCGTCGCCCTTGCGCTCGGCGCGATGGTGTTGTTCCTGGTGCTGTCGCAGCGGAAGACCGTCGCGCTGCATCGGAAGTACGCCCAGGACCTGCTCAAGGCCCAGGAAGACGAACGGGCCTGGGTGGCGCGCGAAGTCCATGACGACGCGGTCCAGCGTCTCGCGGTGATTGCCAACGAGTTGAGCGACGTGCTGCCGCAGACCGTGTCGCCCGAGGGCAACCGGGTGCAGGGCATCGTGGGCGAAGTGCAGGACCTGGGCATTTCCCTTCGGAAGCTCGCGCACCGGCTCCACCCTTCCGCCATCGATAAGGGCGGTATCGTTCCTGCGCTGGAGCAACTCGCCAGCGACATGCATGCCGGCCTTGGCCTCGAGGTCCGGGTGGAGGTGCAACACCAGCCGGCCGCGCTGTCGCGAGACTCGGAACTGGCACTCTATCGCATTGCCCAGGAATCCCTGCGGAACGTCGCGACCCATGCAGGCGTACTGGAGGCAACAGTCCGACTGGCCCGGGAATCCGGACAGGTGGTTCTGGAGATCAGCGACCAGGGCGGCGGGCTCGGGCCCCCCAACGGCGCCGGGGGCATTGGCCTCATGAGTATGAAGGAACGGGCCCGGCTGGCGGGCGGAACGCTGACCCTTACCAGCCGGCCAGGAATGGGTACCATCGTGAGAGTAGTATTACCGGAAGTGTCCCATGTCTAAGCCACGCGTCTTGATCGCCGATGACCATGAGATGGTGAGTCAGGGACTCCGGGCGCTGCTGGGAGAGAATTACGACGTGGTCGGTTCGGTCCGGGATGGAAAAGAGGTCATCGATGCGGTGGGCCGGCATCGCCCCGACGTCATTCTGCTGGATCTCTCGCTGCCCCACCGGACCGGCATCGACCTGATCCCGGAGATCCGGGCGCTCCATCCCGACACCCGCATCATGGTCGTCACCATGCACGTGGATGCCGTGCTGGCCAACCTGGCCGTGCGGCTGGGCGCCCACGGGTTTGTCCCCAAGGACTCCGGGGTCCAGGAGTTGAATGAAGCGCTCTCCGAGATCCTGGCCGGACGCTCTTACATCTCTCCCCGGATCCCCATCCGCAGCCAGAAGAGCGCCTGGGGCGGCAACCATATGGGTTTCGGGCAGCTCACCCCGCGCCAGCAGGCCATAGTTCGCCTGACCGGCCGGGGCCGGAGCACCGAGGAAATCGCCGAGGCGGTCGGGATCAGCATTCACACGGTCCACTTCCACCGGCGCAACATCCGACGGGTGCTGGGACTCCACAGCGAAGCCGAGTTCATGCGTTACGCGCTGCTGGTGCAGTTGTCCGAAGAAGCCACCGGAAGTACATCACGGTAGGACCCCGGCCTGCTGAGTCCCTGCCCATCGGCCCGGCGGCCAGAGCCCCGGGCGGTGCGACGCTTCCCGGTATCGGAGCATCTCTAGGTCGCCGGCCGGGGTTGGATGTCGGACCACCAGACCGAGGTGTCTTTGATTCGCCTGATCGCAGGAATGGTGCTGCTGCTGCCGGCCGGTTCCCTGGCAGCCCAGACCCGTGAAGTCACTCTGGCCGAAGCCATCAGCCTGGGCGGCCGGACCGATCCGGCCGTGGTCCAGGCCCGCGGCAACGTGCATTCCACCGGCATCGGGGTCCGGGCGGCGCGGAGCTCCTATTTCCCCTCGCTTTCGTTCAACGGTTCGGGCGGACGGTCCTTCAGTGAAGGGCCCGAGCGCTTCGACCCGATCACCAATCAGCTGATCAGCGGCAACAGCAGCAATCAGTCGGTCAACTTCGGGTTCAACACCGAAGTGGACCTGTTCACCGGGTTTCGCCGCGGCGGGGCCATTCGGGAAGCCCG
>DASTEX010000458.1:0-4313 GCA_035709185.1 Gemmatimonadales bacterium | reverse complement strand
GACCAGACCCGCGGCTGGTTCTACTCGCTCCTGGCCATCGGGGTGACGGTGCTGGACCAGACCCCCTATCGCAACGTGGTGGTCAACGAGCTGATCCTCGACGCCGAAGGTCAGAAGATGTCCAAGAGCCGGGGGAACGTGGTCGATCCCCACGCGCTGATCGAGGAGTTCGGCGCCGATACCATCCGGCTCTATCTCCTGGCGTCGAGTGAAGTGTGGAAGCCCAAGCGGTTCGACCGGCGCACCATTCCCGAGGTGGCCGGCGGGTTCCTCAACACTTTGCGGAACACCTACAACTTCTTCTCCCTCTACGGCGAAGCCCGCGATCCGTCCCAGCCGGAGCCGGCCCTGCTCCAGCCGCTCGACCGCTGGATCCGGGCCGAGCTCCAGGCCACGGTCAACCAAGTGGTGGAGGCCTGGGAGAACTATCAGATCACGGCCGGCGTCAAGGCCGTCATGCGGTTCGTGATCGACGACCTCTCCAACTGGTACGTCCGGCTCTCGCGCGGGCGGTTCTGGGCCCCCGACCGGGAGGCGGACCCCGCCGCGGTCGAAACCCTCCGGCTGGCGCTGATCACGGTGAGCCGGCTGCTGGCCCCGGCAGCCCCCTTCGCCAGCGACTGGATTCATCGCGCCCTCGCCGGCGGCAGCGTGCACCTGGCGGCCTTTCCCGAGAAGGCGCCGCCGGAAGAGGCCCCGCTCCGGGAAGCGATGCATGCCGTGCGCACGCTGGCCTCGCTGGCGCGGGCTGCGCGCGATGAAGGGGGACTGCGGGTCCGGCAACCGCTGGCGCGGCTGCGGGTGGCGGTGCCGGCCTCGGTCCGGGGCGGGGCCTTCGACGATCTGCTGGAGCTGCTGGCGCAGGAAGTGAATGTGAAGGCGATCGAGCTGGTCGGATCGGATACCGAGCTGGTGCGGCTGTCGGGGCGTCCCAACTTCCGCAGCCTGGGCAAGCGCTACGGGAAGCAGACGCCCCACGCGGCCGCGGCGGTGGGGAAGCTGCCGACGGCGGAGCTGCGCCGACTGGAGGCGGGGGAACCGGTCACGCTGATCGACGGCGAAGCCTCCTGGGTGTATCACCCGGAAGACGTCACCGTCGAGCGGTCCGTCACCAGCGAGTGGCTGGTGACCAGCGCAGGCCCGTTCGTGGCGGCGCTGGATCCCTCGCTCACCGACGAGCTGCGCCAGGAAGGGCTGGCCCGCGAGCTGATCAACCGGGTGCAGCGGCTCCGCAAGGACGCCGGCTACGAGTACACCACGCGGATCCGGCTCGCCATCGACGGCGCCGACGGGGTCCGCGCAGCGGCCGCCGCCTGGCGCGAGTTCATCATGGGGGAGACGCTGGCCCGGGAGCTGGACGTGGGTCGTCCGTCCTTCACGCCCGACCGGCTGGAAGAGTTCATCATCGACGATCATGCCGCAGTGATTGCGGTCGTACGCCGCGATCCCGGCGCCAACCACTAGCCAGGACCAGACCCACATGGCCTTGAACAAGAAACAGCTCGACCACCTCGGCAAGCGGCTTCAGGAGGAGCGGGCCCGCGTGATGAAGGAGCTGGGGTACTACGACGAGTCGTTCAACAACACTCTCCAGGGGGCGGACGGCGATCTCTCGTCCTACTCCTTTCACATGGCGGATCAGGGCACCGACACGATGGAGCGGGAAAAGCAGTTCCTGTTCGCGTCGCAGGAGGGCCGGTACCTCTGGCACGTGAACCAGGCGCTGCGGCGGCTGTACAGCGATCCCGAGAAGTTCGGGAAGTGCCATCAGTGCGGAGCCGACATCGGCTTCGACCGGCTGGACGCGCTGCCCCATGCCCGGCTCTGCATCTCGTGCAAGGAGAAAGAGGAGGATGCGAAGCGTCGCTGAGCGGCTGCCGCGCTACGCCGCGTCGGCCGCCGGCGTGCTGGGCCTCGACCAGGTGACCAAGGCCTGGATCGAGCGGTCCTTCGATCACAGCCGGGTGGTGCCGGTCCTGGGAGAGTGGTTTCAGCTCCGGCTGGTCTACAACCCCGGTGCCGCCTTCGGGCTGGACCTGGGGCCGTACTCCCGCTGGATCTTTCTGGTCATCGCAGTGGTGGCGGTCGTGACCCTGACCCGGCTGGCCTGGACCACCGCGCCGGCCGACCGGCTGCGGCTCTGGGCCCTCGGGCTGGTGGCCGGCGGCGCGGCCGGCAACCTGTTCGACCGGGTCCGGTCGCCGTTAGGCGTGGTGGACTTTCTCGATCTGGGCGTCGGTGCGCTGCGCTGGCCCACCTTCAACGTGGCCGACATCGGCGTAAGCCTGGGTGCCATCGCCCTCGCCGTCTCCTTCTGGCTCGAGGACGCCCGCCGGACCGGAGTGGCGTCGACTCCTTCCACCGGCTGAGGCCGCCCTGCGCCTGACCTTCACGGTCCTGGCCGAGGGCACCGAACGGCTGGACCGGTTCCTGGCCGATCAACTTTCGCTGTCGAGAACCCGGGCCGCGCAGCTGGTGGCCGCGAAGCAGGTCGTGGTAAACGGGCAGATTGCCCGTGCCTCCCGCTGCCTGGCCAAAGGGGAGGAAGTGACAGTGGAGCTGCCGGAGGACCAGCCGCCCTCCTCACCCCTCACGCCTTACTCCATACCCCTCACGGTCGTCTTCGAAGACGAGCACCTCCTGGTGATCGACAAGCCGGCCGGGCTGGTGGTGCACCCCGCACCGGGTCACTGGGAAGACACGCTGGTCAATGCCCTCGCGGCCCGGGGCACCTCGACCGGCGGCGGCGCTCCCGGCCGTCCCGGCATCGTGCACCGGCTGGATCGCGATACCTCGGGCCTGCTGCTGGTGGCGCGGACCGAGCTGGCTCATCGGCGGCTGTCGGCCGCGATCGCGGCGCGGAAAGTGAGGCGGCGTTATGCGGCGCTGGCATGGGGACACTTCGACCAGTCGCGCATCACCGTCGAAGCGCCGCTCGCCCGGCATCCCTCGGACCGCAAGCGGATGGCGGTGCAGCCGCAGGGCCGGCCGGCCCGGACCGACGTGGAAGTGATCGCGCGCTTCACCGCGTGTGACCTGGTGCGGCTGACGCTGGTCACCGGACGGACCCATCAGATCCGGGTTCACCTCCAGCATGTCGGCCATCCCGTGGTGGGTGATCCGGTCTACCACGGCGGCGGCAGCCGGCGGATCAGCGGCGCGGCGCGGCAGGCGGCGGACCGGCTGGAACGGGCCACACCCCGCCAGGCGCTTCACGCGGCAGAACTGGCGTTTCGCCATCCCGTGACCGGAACGCCGGTCGAGTGCCGGAGCGAGTGGCCGTCCGATTTGCGGCCGTGTCTCGAAGCCGCGGCCTGGCCGGATCGTGTTGCTGTCGCGGAACCGCTCTCCTATCTTGGCTTCTTCGGACATGAATGAGACCTCGCGCGTTCGGCTGCTGGTGTGGCGCGCGGGCTCGGTGCGCTGTGCCACGCCGATCGAGCGTTTGCGTGAAGTGCTTCCCGCCCTGCCCGTCACGACGCTCCCCGGGGCACCGTACGCCGTCCGGGGGGTGGCGAACGTTCGCGGATCGCTGGTGACGGTGGTCGACGGACGCCGGCTGCTGGGCGAGCCGGACGGTTCTCCCAGCGAAGCCACGGTGGTGGTGCAGTACGGCGCCCGCCCGGTGGGGATGGCGGTGGATGACGTCGAAGATCTGGTGGAAGTGGGCGACGATGCCATCGCTCCCCGTGGCCAGGATCCTGCGCTGGGCTGGGAAGTGCAGCTGCCCGAGGCGCCTCCGGTCCGGCTCCTCGACCTCGATTTCTTGCTCGACCGGCTGTTTCTGGACTGAACCGGCTTCGATCGGGAGGACGAAGTGGGACACACCGTGCTGGTCTGTGATGATGCCATCTTCATGCGCACCATGATCTCCGACATCCTGAGCCAGGCGGGGTACGAGGTCATCGGCGAGGCGGAGACCGGAGCGGAGGCGGTGGAACGCTATCGGGCCCTCAAGCCCGATCTGGTCACCATGGACATCGTGATGCCCGACATGAGCGGGATCGACGCGGTGCGGGAGATCTGCAAAGCCGATCCCGAGGCCCGGATCCTCATGTGCAGCGCGATGGGCCAGCAGGCCCTGGTGGTGGAGGCCATTCAGGCCGGCGCCAAGGATTTCGTGGTCAAGCCTTTCCAACCTTCGCGCGTCCTCGAGGCGGTCCAGCGCCTCCTGGGGTAGTGTGAGCTCTTCCAAGTACATCGCGCTCTTCGTTGCCGAGAGCCGGGAGCACCTGCAGCAGTGCAATACCCATCTCCTCGCCTGGGAGCGCGAGCCGTTCGCTGACGAGCCCATCCAGGGTCTCTTCCGTCAG
>DASTEX010000457.1:0-4200 GCA_035709185.1 Gemmatimonadales bacterium | reverse complement strand
GCCAATAACGGATCGACCGACGACACCGCCAGCGTGCTGCGCACGTGGGAAGGCCGTCTGCCGCTGCGTCCGGTCTGGGAGCCGCTCCCCGGCGTCAGCCGGGGGCGCAATGCAGCGCTGGCGGCGGCGCGAGGTGAGTTGATCATCTTCACCGACGACGACGTTACCGTGCCGCCGGAGTGGGTCGCGGAATACGTGCGCGCGTACCGGGACAAAGGCCCGGGCTACTACTTCGGAGGCCCGATCGACAGTGAGCTGGAGGGGCCGCTTCCATCGCACGAGTGGATCCGCATTGCTCCGGCCTCGGTCAAGGGACTCGACTGGGGAGACGCGGCCCACGAACTGAAGCGGGGCGAGTACTTCACCGGTGCCAATTGGGCCTGTCGTTCCGACGCCGCGCGGACGGCCGGGGGATTCGACGTGCGGATGGGGCCGGGCGGAAGCCGGGGCCCGAGAGGTGGCGAGGAGAATGACCTGATGGAACGGCTGGGGCAGCAGGGCCTTCGCGGCTGGTATGTCCCCGGGACGCGGCTGGCGCACTGGGTGCCCTCGGACAAGCTCCGGCCCGAGCATCTGCTGGCCCGACACGAAACCCTGGCCGCCGTCCAGGCGTGGAAGGGCCGCACCTGGTACGGCCGGATCCGGGTCTATCGGATTCCCTGGCGGTTGTATCCCGAGCGCGCGCTCTCAGTTCTCCACTGGCTGGCCGCGCGGGTGGGGCTGGCCGACCGGGTCGAGGCGGACCTGCGGCTGGCACGCAGCCGGGGAGCCTGGACCGGGTTCCGGCTGCCTCCCCGTTAGGCAGAAAAGGGCGGAAAGGGCGGAAGTTGCTGTTGGTTCCGCCTTTCCGCCGTTTCCGCCGTTTCCGCCTTAAACCACCCGCTCCAAATGGTCCGAAAGCCGAAGCGACAAAGCCACGATCGTCAGCACCGGATTGGCCCAGCCCGCCGAGGGGAATACCGAACCGCCGGCCGCGAAGAGATTGTCCACCCCGTGGACCCGGAGGTCGGGGTCCACCACGCCCCCCCGGGGATCCTCGTGCATCCGGGTAGTGCCGGCGTGATGGTGGGCGTTCAGGTCCGGCATGACTCCGGGACGGTAGGCCAGCCGGCCCAGTCCGATCTGCTCGAACCAGTCAGCCAGCCGGCGGCGCAGAGCGTCGAGCGCATGCTGTTCTTCCGGACTCCAGGCCAGCTCCAGCCGGGGCCGCGGCACGCCTAA
The DNA here is from genome assembly GCA_035709185.1 of Gemmatimonadales bacterium. Classification (GTDB taxonomy): domain Bacteria; phylum Gemmatimonadota; class Gemmatimonadetes; order Gemmatimonadales; family GWC2-71-9; genus SZUA-320. The sequence continues at coordinate 2,979 of DASTEX010000457.1, read as the reverse complement.
CGGGTCCCGCGCGCCCTCCAGCACGATCCGGTTGAGACGCCGGGGACGCTGCTCGAGGTTGACCACCAACCGGCAGCGGTCACACACCGCTCCCGAGGTCTGCGACCAGCCGTACCGGCCGCTTGCCGGTATCGGCGGCGTCCGGCCCCGCAACCGCGACCAGAGGCCCCTCGGGGCCGGGCGCCACTCCGGGAGCAGGGTAATCGCAGCGGCGGGCAGATCCGCGGCGCCAAGCGCTTCGGAATCCACGCCCAGCCGGCCGGCGATGAAGCTGCCGTCGGCGGCCGGGTGCAGATCGTAGAACCGCAGGCTCGCCACCGCGTCGGGCGAGGGCAGCTCGAGCGAGAGACTGTAGTCGCGGGGGTGTTCCATGAAGCAGCGGCCCAGCCAGTCGCCCGGGTCCATCCGCGGGAAATCCGCGCGATGGAGCAGCAGCAGGCGCGCGTTCTCCACCGCGCCGCCGGCCAGTACGACCTGCCGAGCGGGGATCTCGGCTCGCCCGCCGTCGGGAGCGGCGACCGCAACCGCTGCGACCCCGGATCCGTCGGCCCGCGGTGTCAGCGCGACCACGGTGGCGCCGGGGCACAGCAGCACATTGTCCCGTGCCTCCAGCAATCCGGTGATGCGATCGATCAGCGCCCGGCTGGTTCCGAACTGGTAGATCCCGCTGTACAGCGGGCCGGCGCCGGTAGCCAGCAGCGGCCGGTCCGCCGATGCCCAATGCGAGGCCTCATAACGGAACGGCCCCAGGCCACAGACCTGCTGGGCCCGCTCATAGTACGGCGTCAGCTCGGCGCGTCCGAAGGGCCAGCCGCTCCAGGGCGCGCCGGACGACGGGGCAAAGTCCCCCGGATCGAGCGGGACATACTTTGCCCCCGCCTGCCCGGCGACCGGAGTGTTCCAGACCTTCGCCGTGCCACCGACCTGACGGAACCGCGTATTCGCCAGTCCGGAGTAGGGCACGCCCGCCACGGTCCCCTGATTGAGGGACTGGGCAAAGGCGTCGGGAAGCAGGCCGCCACTCTCCAGCACCAGAACCGAGCGGCCGGTTTGGCCCAGCGCCTCCGCCAGCGCCAGCCCGGCCGGTCCCGACCCGACCACGCAGACATCGGCCACCGGCAGACCGCCCGACAACCGGGTAACTTCGATCAGCATGGGCTGGAGTCTAGCCCGGGACAGGAAGGGATGCGACCGTTAGGCATGACCAGCCACGAGTTCCTCGACCACACCAGCGAGACCGTCCTCCGGGTCCAGGCGCCGGACCTGCCCGGCCTGTTTGCGGAAGCCGCCCGCGGGCTGGGCGAGATCGAGCGCGGCGGGATTGCGGGCACGGGCGAACGGGTCGAGCACGAGGTGTCGGTCGAAAGCTCGGATGCGGCCGGGCTGCTGGCGGACTGGCTGAACGAGGTGATCTGGATTTCCGAAACCGGTCAGTTCGTCCCGGACTCGGTCGAGATTCGCCTGCGGGGCGACACGGCTCTGACGGCCACGCTGGCGGGGGAGCGGCTGGCGGCTTCGCCTTCCCTGGTGAAGGCGGCTACCCGTCACGCGCTCCGGCTCGAGCGGGAGGCTTCGGGCTGGATCGCGGAGGTGACGCTGGATGTTTGAGGCCGCCCGACTGAATCCGTGGACCTGGGAGATTCCGGCGTCGGCCCGGCCCGATATGCTGGTACCCGCCCGGGTGTTCGCCGATGACAACCTCTTCGCCAAGATGGCGCAGGACCGGACGCTCACCCAGCTGGTCAACGTGGCCACGCTCCCCGGCGTCACCGGCTGGGTGGCCGCCATGCCCGACGCGCACGAAGGCTACGGCTTTCCCGTGGGAGGAGTCGCGGCCCTGCGGGTGCGGGACGGCGTCATCTCTCCCGGCGGCGTGGGCTACGACATCAACTGCGGCGTGCGACTGCTCGCATCGGAACTCACTCGGCGCGATGTGGAAGGACAGCTCCCGGCGCTGATGCACGATCTCGCCCGGGCCCTGCCCTCGGGGACCGGACGGGGCGGCGCGCTTTCGCTCGAGCGCGATGATCTCGACCGGGTGCTCGAGGAAGGCGTCCCGCGCCTGGTCGAGATGGGTCTCGCCACCGAGGCAGACGTATTCGCCACCGAGGCGCAGGGCTGCCTCGAGGCCGCCCGGTCGGATGCCGTTTCCGGCCGGGCCAAGCACCGGGGTCACGACCAGCTCGGCACGATCGGGTCGGGCAACCATTTCGTGGAACTGCAGGTGGTGGACGAAGTGCTCGACCGGGATGCGGCCCGGAGCTACGGTCTCGCTCACGGCCAGCTGGTGTTGCTGATCCATACCGGTTCGCGCGGACTGGGCCACCAGGTAGCGACGGACTACGTTCGGGAGATGGAGCAGGTCATGCCCCGTTACGGCATCAGGCTTCCCGACCGCCAGCTGGCCTGCGCGCCGTTTCAGTCGCCGGAAGGCCAGCGGTATTTCCAGGCGATGTGCGCCGCAGCCAACTTCGCCTGGTGCAATCGGCAGGTGCTGACCCACAGCATTCGCCAGACCTTCCGGAGACGATTTCGCAATGGCGATTTGCGGCTGGTCTACGACGTGGCCCACAACATCGCCAAGGTGGAGACCTACGGCGGGGAGAGACTCTGCGTGCACCGCAAAGGCGCCACCCGGGCCTTCGGCCCCGGGCATCCGGAGACGCCTTCGGCTTACCGCTCCGCGGGCCAGCCGGTGTTCATCCCGGGAAGCATGGGGACGGCGTCCTACGTCCTGGCGGGGACCGACGAAGCCGCGCGGCTCTCCTTCGGGAGCACCTGTCACGGCGCCGGACGGGCCATGAGCCGGGGTGAGGCCAAGCGGACCACCACCGGTTCGGCGGTGCGCCGGCTGCTGGCGGAGCGGGGCATCGTGGTCGAGTGCGTCTCCAACGCGGAATTGGCGGAGGAAGCCCCCCTGGCCTACAAGGATGTGGAGCGCGTCACCGAGGTGGTGGACCGCGCGGGGCTCGCCCGGCG
>DASTEX010000456.1:0-2905 GCA_035709185.1 Gemmatimonadales bacterium | reverse complement strand
CCGGTGGCGTGATCCGTCGACATCCATCACCCAGATGGCCGACTCCCACTTGTCGTTGACCTGGTCGACCCATTGGCGGGTGTAGACGATCATGCGTCCGTCGGGCGAGATCTTGGGATCGGAGACATTCTCGAGCTCGAGGTACTTCGCCACGGTCAGCAGGGTATCGGGTGACTGGGAAACGGCGAAAAGCAAAGCGAGAATCGAAAGCATGAGGACTCCGTATGAGTGCCAGGTGCCGGGTGCCGGGTGCCGGGTGCGGTACTGAGTGCCGGGTGCCGGGTGCCGGGTGCGAGTACTGAGTGCCGGGTGCTGAGTGGTGCCGAGTATCGGATCCCGATTTACTGTTACGGCTAACGGCTAACGGTTTAACGGCTCACGGCCAGCGTTGGCCCCCGCCGCTTCGAAAGCTCGAGTTCGACTCGCGCGAGAATCATCTCGACGCCGATCCGGTTGTGGCCGCCCTGGGGAATGATCACGTCGGCGTACCGTTTCGAGGGTTCGACGAACTCCAGGTGCATCGGCCGCACGGTGGCCAGGTACTGCCGGATGATGTCCTCCATCTCCCGGCCCCGCTCGGCCACGTCTCGCTGCAGCCGCCGGATGAACCGGACGTCATCGTCCACGTCCACGAAGATCTTGATGTCGAACAGCTCGCGCAGCCGCTCTTCGGCGAACAACAGGATCCCATCCACCACCACCACGTCGCGCGGCTCGATCTCGACCGTGGTGGCCGCCCGGGTGTGAGCGGCGAAGTCGTAGGTGGGCTTCCGGATGGAACGGCCGCTCCGGAGCTCCAGCAAGTGGGCCACCATCAGATCGGTATCGATCGAGTCGGGATGGTCGAAGTTGATCTGCCGCCGTGCCTCCAGCCCCAGGTGCGACAGGTCTTTGTAATACGCATCCATATCGATGAATGCTGCATTCATCGGAAGGAAATCATAGATGGCACGGGCCACGGTGGTCTTGCCGGAGCCCGAGCCGCCCACGACGCCGATCAGGAGGGGGCTGATGTTCATCACTGGAATGCCTGTCGCGTAGCTTGCAGGCCCCGGAGCAACTTGGCAAGCCACATGGTTGCGGTATCGTTACTGCGGGTCGCGGCGGTCTGCCCGTCGCCCCTACCGGAGACCGGATGAGGGAGCTGGAAGCCGCCCTGCGGCAGGCAATCGGGGAGCGCTACGCCATCGAGGCCCGCGTCGGGATCGGGGGCATGGGAACCGTGTTCCGGGCCCACGACGTCCGGCACGGCCGCCCGGTGGCCCTCAAGGTGCTCCGGCCGGAGCTCGCCGCGCATGTGGGGGGAAGCCGCTTCCTGCGGGAAATCGGGATCTCGGCCCGCCTCCAGCACCCCCATATCGTCCCGCTCTTCGACTCGGGCGAAACCAACCGGATGCTCTGGTACACCATGCCGTTCCTGGAGGAGCAGACCCTCCGCCACCGGCTGCACGAGAAGGGCCGGCTCAACCTGCACGAGACCGTCCGGATCGGGCGGGAGATCGCGGCGGCCCTGGATTACGCCCATGCAAGGGGTGTAGTGCACCGGGATATCAAGCCCGAGAACATCCTGTTTTCCGCCGGTCACGCCATGGTCGCCGACTTCGGCGTCGCCCGGGCCATCGAACAGGAGGAAGGCGAGGACCTGACGACCCCTGGATTCGTGATCGGCAGTCCCTCTTACATGGCCCCGGAGCAGGTCAAGCCCCACAGCGACGTGGGACCGGCCGCCGACATCTACTCGCTCGGATGTGTCCTGTATGAATGCCTGGCCGGCCACCCGCCATTCGGCGGCCCGAGCCGCCGGTCGGTCATGGAGCAGCACCTCCATCAGGAGCCGCCGTCACTCCGGGGAACGACCGGGGTGCCGCCGCGGCTGGAAGCGGCCATCATGCGGGCGCTGGGGAAGGACCCGGAGAAGCGTTTTCGCACGGCGGCTGAGCTGGGGGAGGCGCTCCGCCGTTATCGCCGTCCGTCCGCCCGGCCCAAAGTCCTGGCCGGCACCGTCGCCGGGGTCCTGCTCGGCACCGTGCTCTGGTTTGGTGCCTCCCGAATCAGCCAACCGAACACGATTCGGTCGATCGCGGTCCTTCCGTTCACCTATGCCGGGGCCGATTCCAGCGACGCGTATCTCTCCGACGGCATGGCCGAGGAGATCTACCTGGCGCTGGCGCGGGTTCCCGGCCTGCAGGTGGCGTCGCGCACCGCCACACTGCGGCTGAGAGACCGGGACGGCATGGTGGATCCCCGTGAGGCCGGCCAGAGCCTCGGCGTCTCGGCCGTGGTGGAAGGAAACCTGCGACGGGATGGCGACCAGGTCCGGCTCAACGCTCAGCTGGTCGACGCCCGCAACGGGAAGGTGCTCTGGTCCAACCAGTTCGAGCAGAGTTCCCGGGATCTGTTCACGCTGCAGGATCAGCTGGCCCTGGCGGTGGTGGATCAGTTGCAGCTCAGACTGGGCGAAGGCAGCCGCCTGATCCGGCCGGCCACTTCCAGTGCCGAGGCATACGACGCGTACCTGCGGGGGAAGTACTTCGCCACCCGCCGGACCACCGCCTCGATCGTGCGCGGCATCCGGGAATACGAGCGCGCCATCGCCATCGATCCCCAGTTTGCGCTGGGACATGCCGCGCTGGCGGAGGCCTGGGGGTACTTGGACGGGTATGGCGACCCCAAGGCGCCCGAGCTGAGCGTCTGGCCGGCCGTGGCCCGCTACGCCCGGCGCGCGCTCGAGCTCGACAGCTCCCGGGCCGAGATCTGGAGCGCGGTGGGATTCTCCCGCATCTTTTCCGACTGGGACTGGGCCGGTGCCGAAGCCGCGCTGGATCGCGCGATCGTGCTGGACTCCTCACTCACCCAGGCGCGGGTCTACCGGGCCTGGGTCTATGCCATTACCGGCCGGCTCCAT
>DASTEX010000455.1:0-2178 GCA_035709185.1 Gemmatimonadales bacterium | reverse complement strand
CATGGAGTAGCTGTCAGCGATCAGCTATCAGCTGCCAGCTATCAGCTATCAGCCATCAGTCGTCTGGATCTGCGCCAGAATCCCGCCCCATAGGCACGTTTCTCCGTCCGGTTCGCAGGACCGTCCGTGTCCGGGCGGGATGAAGGCGATAGGCCAGGGGCAGCTGACCGCTGATAGCTGACAGCTGACAGCTTACTTTATGGCGTGCCCGACACCGGCCCAGCGCTCCTCGAAGCAGTCGGTATCCAACGAACTTTCGGCGCTGCCAGGGTACTTCGGGGCGTCGACCTCCGGGCTGAACCCGGCAGGCTCCAAGTCGTCCTGGGGCCTAACGGGGCCGGGAAGACCACCCTCCTCCGGATTCTCGCCGGGTTGACCCGGCCAACCGCCGGCCAGGTCCACGTGCTGGGCCAGTCGCTGCGGCACGAGTCCCGGATCCGCCGTGAGATCGGCCTGCTCTCCCACCAGAGCCTTCTGTACGACGACCTGACGCCGCGGGAAAACCTGCTCTTCATTGCCCGCCTCTACGGACTGGCTGCGCCGGAAGCGACCGTCGGGGGAGCCCTCGAATCGGTCGGCCTCTCTCACCGGGCCGGCGATCCTCTGCGCCGGCTGTCGCGAGGGATGGTGCAGCGGGTGGCCATTGCCCGGGCGCTGCTCCACCGGCCCCGGATTCTCCTGCTGGACGAGCCCTTCACCGGCCTCGATCCCCGGGCGGCCGACGGGCTGGTCCGGCTCCTGGCTGGGCAGCTCGGGGTGGGCACCGCGGTCATCGTCGTCGCGCACTCGCTCTACGACATCTGGCCGATAGCGACCCGGATCTCGGTGCTGGTACGGGGCCAGTGGGTCATCGACGAGCCGCGTCCCGCCGATCGTGACCACTTCATGGTGCGGGTGCAGGAGGCCTTCAGTGATTGAGGTCCTGCGTCACGCGATCGCGCTGGCCGCCAAGGATCTCCGGGTGGAGCTGCGCAGCCGGACCGCGCTGGTGTCGGCCATTGCCTTTGCGGCCCTGGTGCTGGTGATCTTCAACTTCGCGCGCGATCCGGCCGGTGTGTCCACCCGGGTCCTCGCACCCAGCATTCTGTGGGTGACGTTCACCTTTGCATCCATGCTGACGTTCAATCGCTCTTTTGCTTTGGAGAAGGAAAACGCGGCCATGGACGGCCTGCTGCTTTCCCCGGTGCCGCGCAGCGCCATTTACCTCGGCAAGTATTTCGCCAACCTGGGGTTCGTCGCGACGGTCCAGGCCGTGACCCTGCCGCTGTTCGTACTCTTTTTCAACGTGGGACTGGGACGGGCGCTTCCCGGTCTGCTGCTGGTGACGGTGCTGGCGACCATCGGCTTTGTGGCCGTGGGGACGGTCTTCGCCTCGATGGCCGTCCGCACCCGATTTGCCGACCTCATGCTGCCGGTGCTGCTGCTGCCGTTTCTGGTCCCGCCGGTCATCGGGGCGGTGCAGGTCACGACCCGCCTGCTGGCCGGCCGTCCGTTGTTGGAGCAGGCAGGCTGGCTTAGAATCCTCGGAGTCTATGACGTGGTGTTCCTCACCGTGTGTCTGATGATCTTTCCCGCCCTGGTGGATGAATGACCCCGACGCCCGAATACGCCGCGGCCACCATCAAGCGCGGCCTGGTCGTCAGCGCCGCCGGTATTCTGGGCCTGGCCATCGTATTCCTCCTGGCGCAGGTCTTCACCCCGGTGGAAGTCCGCCAGGGCCTGGCCCAGAAGATCTTCTACGTGCACGCCCCGGCGGCGTGGGCCGCGCTGGTGGCATTTTCGCTGGTGGGGATCTGCGGCGGGCTCTACCTCTGGCTGCGCGACCCGCGGCTGGACCTGTTCGCCGAGGCGTCGGCGGAGGTCGGCCTGGTGTTCGGTATCATCATGCTGACCACCGGCCCCCTCTGGGGCAAGCCGGTCTGGGGTACCTGGTGGACCTGGGATGCCAGGCTGACCCTCACGCTCTTCCTGGTCTTTCTTTTCATCGGGTACATGGCGTTGCGCAGCGCCTTGTCCGACCCGGCCGAGCGGGCCCGATACAGCGCCGTGGTCGGGGTCCTGGGATTATTGCTGGTGCCGTTCGTCCATCTGAGCGTCTACCTCTTCCGCACCCTTCATCCCCAGCCGGTGCTGCTCAAGCCCAGCGCGCCGTCCATGCCGCCGGAGATGCTTCGGACC
>DASTEX010000454.1:0-9040 GCA_035709185.1 Gemmatimonadales bacterium | reverse complement strand
ACGACCGGCTCGGTCCGCACCGTGCGGACGACCTCGGGTTCGTACTCGTGAACCACTCGGCGCACCTCGGGGTCGGGATCGGTTTCCACCCGGCGCACGGCCGGATCGTGCTCGTACTCCACTCGAGTTTCCCGATGAGTGACTTTCCGCTCCGCCATGATGCTCACTCCCTTGTGGTGTCCCACATGGGGAGATCGACTCCGCCGCAATGGCTTTGCACATGTGGCCCGGAGGTAAGTCACTGCGTCTCCCCAGTAATGGAACCCGGAGTGGTGCAGTTTGGACACTGGAGTCAGGCGTCGTTTTCCGGGAATCCGACGTCGGGTGAGCATCGCCGGCCGGTCCGGACGGGGGCTTCTGCTGGTGCGATGGCCGGCACAGGCAGGCTGTGCCCCCGAGCAGACCGCGGGGGACCAGCCCCACACAGTGCACCCAGCCATGCAGCGAGTGCGATGGAGCGCGCATGCGGATAGCCCTGGCCTCGGATCACGCCGGCTATCGCTACAAGCGGATGCTGCACGAGTGGCTCGCCACGGATGGACACGTGATCGTGGACTTCGGCACCGACTCGGAGCAGCCGGTCGATTATCCCGACTTCGTTCATCCGGCCGCGGCCGCGGTAACCAGGGGTGAATGTGAGCGGGGCATCGTGCTGGGCGGGTCGGGAAACGGAGAGGCCATGGCCGCGAACCGGCATCGGGGCGTGCGCTGCGCCATCTGCTGGAACGAGGAGATCGCCCGCCTGGCCCGGTCCCGGACCGACGCCAACATGCTGGCACTGGGTCAGCGGCTGCTGGGTGAGGAGGCCGTCCGCCGGATCGTCTCCGCATGGCTGGTGACCTCGTTCGAAGGCGGTCGTCATGCCCGGCGGCTCGCCCGGCTGGAGCGGTAGCCAATCATCTTCGGAGGGATATCCCATGGCTGTCTGTGAACTCTGTGGAAACGATTACCACCTCTCGTTCGAGGTGATCACGGCCGGAGGATCCCGGCACGTGTTCGACAGCTTCGAGTGCGCCATCCACAAGCTGGCCCCGGTCTGTCACCATTGCGGCTGCCGGATCATCGGCCACGGCATCGAGGCGGATGACTCGACGTTCTTCTGCTGTGCCTCGTGCGCCCGGAAGGAAGGCGTGGGGGCGGCGGTCGACCACGTGTGAGCGGCCCGGCGATGCCGGCATCGGGGGTTGGGGGATCAATCGCGATCCGGTCCGGGCCAATGCGGCCGGTTCGTGAATCAGAAACAGGAGGTCTTATGCCAACCAGAAAGGGATCAACCGGTAAGCGGTCTGGTGGACGGCGGCGCTACAGCGCGGGCGCCAGCCGCTCGGTCGAAAGCGCCATGAGACGCCGCAAGCGCGGGACCCTGCGCAGCGGTCCTGGTGGGAAGGGCGGACGGGTCAAGAGCCGGAAGCAGGCCATTGCCATAGGCCTGAGCGAAGCGCGCAAGAAGGGCGCGCGGGTCCCGGCCCGGAAACGCTGAGCGAAGTGCGAGATCGAGATCCTGACCGCACTCTGTCGGGGCCGTCCCCAGTCGGGACGGCCTCGATCGCGGAGGTACTGTGAGTCCGAAGCCGCAGTCGTGGTTCACCCGAGCGGCCCGCTGGACCGCCCGCATGGCCGGCCGCCCGATCGCCTTCGTATCAGCGGTCCTGGCGCTGGTCGTCTGGGCCCTGGCGGGTCCGGTATTCGGCTTCAGCGAGGGCTGGCAGCTGACCATCAACACTGTCACCACGATCGTGGTATTCCTCATGGTGTTCCTGATTCAGAACACCCAGAACCGCGATACCGAGGCTATCCAGGTCAAACTGGACGAGCTCATCCGCGCCACGCAGGGCGCCCACCAGTCCCTGCTCGACCTGGAAGAACTCGAGGAAAGCGACCTCGCGCTGATTCGCGGCAAATACCGGGAGCTCGCGAGCGAGGCGCGGGCCGACCTGCGCCGAGGCCGGAGCGATATTCACGTGCCACCGGTGGAGCCGATGGACGGCATTACCGGACCGCACCCGACACCCCCACCCGGGGCGAGCGAGACATGATTCGCAAGTTGAAAGACGGTACCTGGCGGCTCTATTCGCGAAAGGTCGACCCCCGCACCGGCCGGCGCCGAAACCTGGGGACATTCCGCAGTCGGGCCGCTGCCGAGAAACACGAACGCGCGGTCCAGTTCTTCAAGCGGCGCGGCTGACCGCCGTTCCAGATTCCCGGGATCGTCAGGGAGAGCGACATGGTCACGGCGGCAACCCGATCCGAAGCGACAATCCACCAGTTTCTTGGGCGATATGGCCGGGCCCTGAGTGAAGGCAATCTGCCGGAGATTGCCCGCTGCTGGGACGTGCCCGCTTTCGTGCTGGCGGACCAGGGGGCCCGGACCGTGAACACCTTCAGCGAAATCGAGGACTTCTTCCGTCAGGCGATGGCCTCATATCTTGCCTTGGGACTCCGAACCACCCGGCCCGAGGTGAGGCAAATTGAAGCATTGGGCGAGCACCTGTTCTCAGTGGACGTGCGCTGGAGCGCACTGGATGCCCAGGGGGAGGTCAGGCAGACCGAGCTTTCCCGCTACCTGCTGCTGCTCGATCAGGAAGGAACGCCCCGGATCCGGGTGGCCCTGTCGCTTCCGGATGGATCTGCCAGTTAAGCACCACCGTCTGCTGGTGCCCGCCGTGCTGGGGCTCATGGTGGCCGGTCCGCTCCACTCCCAGCAGGATTCTGTCGGGCGCGACAGCTTGCACCGTCGAGCGGAGAGCCCCCGTCAGGACTCCACCTACAACGGTCCTGCGGAACCGGTGCGTTCCCTGCGCCCCTGCCGTGTGACCCGAGTGGTGGACGGTGATACCCTGGTCTGTTCGGATGTCGGCCGGGTGCGCCTGATCGGGATGGATTCGCCCGAGCGGAACCAGCCGCCTTTCGGAGTGCAGTCCCGGGCGGCGCTGCTGGAGCTGGTGCCGGAGGGAACCACGGTGAGCCTGGAGCAGGATCTGGAGCCGCGCGACCGCTTCGGCCGGCTGCTGGCCTACGTCTGGCGGAACGGGAAGCTGGTGAACTGGCTGCTGGTGCGGCAGGGGTGGGCGGTAATGGTCACCTACCCGCCTAACGTGCAGTACGCGGATCGGCTGCGCGAGGCGCAGCAGCTGGCCCGCGAAGCGGGGCTCGGGTTGTGGGGGACGGGAGGGTTCGAGTGCCTGCCGGCGGAAAGACGAGCCGGACGGTGCTGAGGCGTTAGCAGTTAGCGGTTAGCCGTTGCGTACCAGAGGGCTGCGAGCAGATTGTAATCCGGTGTCGTTCTTTGAGCTTAACGGCTAACGGCTAACGGCTAACGGCTAACGGCTAACGGCTAACGGCTAACGGCTAACGGCTAACGGCTAACGGCTAACGGCTAACGGTCAGCGTTCCGGTTGCCACCCGCACCGCCGTGCCACCGACCCGCACCGCTCGAATCTCCCCATCCTGCTTCTCCCAGCTGATCTGCAGGGTGCTGGGCCGTCCCATTTCTATGCCCTGCTGGATGGTGCGCCGATGGTCGCCGTCCGGGCTGTAAGTCGCCAGGTAGGCAGCTAGTGCCGCCGCTGCCGCTCCGGTCGCTGGATCCTCCGGAATGCCCATACCGGGGGCGAACATCCTGGCCCGGATGCCGTCGGGTTCCTCACAGAAGAGGTACAGCTCGCGGGCCCACTGGTCGGCGAGGTGCTCCCTCCATTTCGCGGTGCTGGCCTCCGCCCTCGCCAGGGTGGCTGCGCTCTGAACCGGGACCATTACGAACGGGACCCCGCAGGACGCCGCGGTCAGCCCTTCGCCGGGAACCGCGAGGTCGTCCGGGCTCAAACCCACTACCGACGCGATCACATCGGGGGTGGTGGCCACCTTTCGCAATTCAGGCTTCCCCGGCACAGTCAGCTCGGCGTAGGCCGGTCCCGACGGGCTCCGGCTGATCGTCACCCGCACATTGCCGACCGGCTCCTCCAGGACGATTTCCCCGCCCGGGCCCACCCCCAGCTCGGCCAGCAGCAGCGCGGTCCCGATGGTCGGGTGCCCCGCGAATGGCAGCTCGCGCCCCGGGGTAAAAATCCTGACCCGGCGGTGCGCTCCCGGCCCCGCGGGGGGCAACACGAACACGGTTTCGGAGTAGTTGAACTCCCGCGTGATCCGCTGCATCAGCTCGCCGCTCAGTTCCGGCGCATCGACCACCACCGCCAGCGGATTGCCCCCGAAGATGCGATCGGTGAAGACGTCCAGGGTGTAGTACGTCAGTTCCATCGGCCCCCCGGCTGGCGAAGATCGAGAATCAGGCGGACGGCCGAGTAATGCCCAGCTTCTTCATCCGGGCTTCGAGCGTAGTGGGTTTGAGATTCAGCATTTCGGCGGCGCCGCCGGGGCCGCTCACCTTCCAGCGGGTCCGTTCCAGCGTCCGGATGATATGGTCGCGCTCGATCTCTTCCAGTGTGCCGGGGGACGTGGACGGGTTCACCGCCACCGGCTGGTAGGGTCCAGTCATCCACTCGGCCAGTTGCAGCTCCGGGCCGTTGGACACGATCACCGACCGCTCGATCACGTTCGCCAGCTCACGGACGTTGCCCGGCCAGGTGTGGCCGGCGAGGACCTTCACCACTTCGGGCGGAACGGTAGTAATGCGCTTGCCCAGGCGGCTGGCGTAGACCCGGACGAAATACTCCACCAGCTGCGGGAGATCCTCGATGCGGTCGCGGAGCGGAGGCGTCCGGATCGGAAAGACATTCAGCCGATAGTACAGGTCCCGGCGGAACGTCCCCGCGTGCTGCGCCTCCGCCAGGTCCCGATGGGTGGCGGCGATCACCCGGACGTTCACCCGGATCGGTGTGCTGCCGCCCACGCGGGAAAACTCACCTTCCTGGAGCACGCGCAGCAGTTTCACCTGGAGATCGAGCGAGAGATCGCCGATCTCATCGAGGAAGATCGTGCCCCCGTCGGCCAGCTCGAACCGGCCCTGTCTCCTGGACGTGGCACCGGTGAAGGCGCCCTTTTCGTGGCCGAAGAGCTCGCTCTCCACCAGCCCGGGCGAGATGGCGCCGCAGTTCACGGAGATCATCGGCTGGGTGCGACGACTACTCTGCTGGTGGATCGCGCGGGCCACCAGCTCCTTCCCGGTTCCGGTCTCGCCCAGGATCAGTACCGTACTGTCGGTGGGGGCCACCTGCTCGATCTGGCGCAGCATGCGCTGCATCGCGGGGCTCCGACCGATGATCTCGTCGGATCCGCGATGCCGTTCCACTTCCGAGCGGAGATACACGTTCTCCGCCTGGAGCCGGTTGCGGGCATGCTCCAGTTCGTCCACCGCCTGGCGATGGAGCCGGTCGGCGGCCACCCGCTCCAGCTCGGCCCCGGCCCGCGCGGCGAAGATCTGGAGCACTGAACGGAGCCAGGGCTCCAGCTCGAGCGGCTGGTCATCGATCAGCACCAGGTGCCCGATCACCTGTCCGCCGGCGTCGCGCAGCGGCAGGCCGAGATAGCCGCGCGCCTCCCAGTCCTTCAGGGCCGTATCGGCGGGGAAGAGCCGGGCGACTTCGTCCCGGTAATGGCAGAAGTCGCCGCCGACGACCCGCTCGCAGGGCGTGCCCGCGATGTCGTACTCGGAGTTGGGTGCAAACTGACTGCGCTTCCAGAACGCGAGCATCCGGACCCGGGTCCGGGCCTGGTCCACGCAGGCGGCTACGAAGACGTACTTGATGCCCAGCCCCATCGCGAGATGATGGGCAAAGGCGGGGAAGAACTCTTCGCCGACGCCGCTCGACCCCTCGCTCACCGCCTGGAACAGCCGGTTGATCCGCTCATGGGTGCGGGCATCGGCCTCGACGCTGGCCAACTGCGAGCGAACCCGGCTGAGCTCGAGCTGGTCGATGACCAGTTGGGCGAACCGGGCCAGTGTCGCCTGAACCTCGGGCGACGGCGCCCGGGCCAGGTGATCCAGGAGCGCGATCCCGCCGATGGTGACGCCGTCGGGCGTTACCAGGGGAGCCTCACCGCAAACGATCAGCGACCGGTTGCCGTCTCCGAAACGCGATGCGAACCAGCGATCGTCGCCGCGGTAAAGCCAGATGGCTGCGCCCGGCACACCGCAGGATCGTGCGGCCAGCTCGGCCAGATGATCGAACGCCGGCTCCGGTGACGTCGGGAGCAGTGCATAACGTTCCAGACCCTGACTTCGCGCGGGCTCGCCGGACGCGTGCGGGAGGGATGCCGTGTCTGTGGGGGTGGCCGGGGGCATGGCCTAACCTAGCCCGCGACCGCCCGGTGGGGAACGGCTGAAGAACGTTCCAGAGGTCTTTCACCGAAAGTTCACTCCCCACCAGGCACATTGACGGGGACCCTGGGAGGGCCGCGAATGAAGGCCGACGGCCAGACTGCGCTGGAACAACTGCTCACGACCGAAGCCCGGCTCGACGCATTGCTGCAGGAGGAGGCACGTCAGGCCGAGGCGCTGGTCCAGGCTGCGGAGGAGGAAGCCCTCGAGCTGGAACGGCGCCTGGAACAGGAACTGGAGCAGGTGACCCGGGAAGTGGATGCACGGCTGGAGGCCGAGCGCAACGCGCGGCTGGCCTTCGTGGAGGACGAGGCCCGACGGGCTCTCCTTGCCGTCCAGGCGCTGACCCCGGAGCAGATCGAGACGCTGGCCGACTGGGCAGTCGACCAGGTCATCCAGTCGATCGATGGAGCGCCCGCGTGATCGTCCCGATGCTGCGGGTGCGCATGCTGGGTCCCCGCGAGCGGCTGCAGGCGACGCTGGAAGCCCTCCAGGACGCGGGCGTGGTCCACCTTTCCGAAACCCATCTCGCTGAAGGCCTCCAACCCATCCAGCTGTCGGCCCGCCAGGCCCGGGAAGTCCGTCACCTCAATGCCATGGCGCGTGAAATGGACCAGGTGCTCCAGCTGGCGCCGAACGGCGGATCGCCACCTTCCGGAGTGCCGGCGGACGACGACTTCCCGGGCTGGGCCCGCCTGGCGCATAACGTCCGGCGCGAGCTGGAGCGGATCGACGCCTCACTGCACGCGCTCGAGGATGAGCGGGTGGAACTGGTCCGGCTGATCCAGTTCGTCACCGCGTTCCGTGGCATCCTGCCCGCGGGCGGCAACAGCCGGATGCAGAGCTATCACCTGATCCTGCGGGGCCACGACGCCGAGGCGGTTCCCCGGCTGCGGGAGGCACTCGCGGCGGTGATCGGCCAGGAGTTCGTGCTGGAAAGCACCGAGCTGCCCTCGGGTGAGCTGGCGGCCGTGCTCCTGGTCCACGCGCCGGACGCCGCCCGGGTGGAGCGGCTGCTGGCCCAGGCGGGAGTGGGTGAACTCCCGGTGCCTCCCCGCTTCGCGGGACGGGCGCTGGGCGAGCTGGTCCCCGAGCTGGAAGCGCGGCGCGGCGCCATCGACTCCGAGATCAGGCGGCAGCGCGATCGCCGGGCCCAGGTGGCGAAGCAGGATGTACCGCAACTGGCCCGGGCTCGACAGGCCGTGGCCGACCGGCTGCAGACCCTCGAAGTCCAGCAGGCCGCCGGCATCACGGCGCGGGGCTTCGTGCTGGAGGGCTGGGTGCCGGGCGCGGCGCTCGAGCGGCTGGAGCGCCAGCTCAGCACCAGGGCCGGGCCCGAGATCGTGCTGGAGGCGGTCGACCGCGAGGAATGGAAGTCCGAGGATGCGCCGGTGGTGCTGCACAACCCGCGGCTCTTCCGGCCCTTCGAGACGGTCACGCGGATGCTGCCACTGCCCCGGTACGGCAGCATCGATCCCACGCCGTTCGTCGGCGTGTTCTTCCCCATGTTCTTCGGGCTGATCCTGGGTGATATCGGATACGGGCTGGGGTTGGCCGGGCTGGCCCTGTGGCTCCGCCGGAAGGGTCTGCCCGGTTCGACCGTGCGGTCGATCGGCGAGGTGCTGGGCGCCTGCGCCGCGTTCACCGTGGCCTTCGGACTGCTGTTCGGTGAGCTGTTCGGTGACCTCGGGCGGCGCTGGTTCGGGCTGCATCCGCTGCTGCTCGACCGGGAAGAAGCCCTGCTGCCCTTCCTGGGTCTCGCGGTCGCGATCGGCGTGGCCCACATCGGAGTCGGCATGGTCCTCGGCATCATCAACGCCGCCCGGGGCCATCCGCGGCTGGCGGTGGGCCGGACCGCCTCGCTGGTCATGCTGGTCATGCTGGTGGTGGCGCTGCTCGCGGCCGCCCGGGTGCTGCCGGACGGCTTCTTCACGCCGGCCGTGGTGATCCTCCTGTTGGCGTTTCCGGTGCTGGTGATCGCCGAAGGGATCATCGCCCCGATCGAGTTTCTCTCGACCGTGTCGAACGTGCTCTCTTATGCCCGTATCATGGCGTTAGGCACCGCCTCGGTGATGATGGCGGTGGTGGCCAACCGGCTGGCCGGCGCCGTGGGCGGGGTCCTGGTCGGGCTCCTGTTCGGTCTCCTGTTTCACCTGGTGAACTTTGCGCTGGGGATCTTCGCGCCGACGATCCACGGCCTCCGGCTCCACTACGTGGAGTTCTTCGGGAAGTTCTACAGCCCGGGCGGGCAGGTGTATCGCCCGTTCACTCACTGGCGGCCCGACGGCGCGCGGGCCGCGTGACCGATGGAGGAGTAATGGCTGCAGTCTGGATCGCCCTGGCCGCCGCGCTGGCGATCGGCATCCCCGCGCTGGCCACGAGCTGGGCCCAGTCGCGGATCGGACCCGCCGTAGCGGCCTCGCTCGCGGAGAAGCCGGAGTTGAGCACCACCGCCGTGCTGCTGGTGGCCATTCCGGAGACGATGGTCATCCTGGGATTCGTGGTGGCCGTGCTCATCATGTTCCGCGCCGGCGGTTGAGATGGCGGTTGACGCGCTCCTTGCCGCCCTGGAACGCGACGCGGACAGCGAGGTCTCGCGCCGCCGGACCGAAGCGCGGGAGCGGGCCGAGACCATCATCGCGCGCGCGGCCGCGGCGGCGGACCGCCGCCGGGCCGCCATGATGGAGCGGCTCTCGCTCACCCGGCGGGCGGAGGTGGCGCGCCATGCGGCGGAGGCGACCCGGGACCTCAAGGGCCGGGTCCTCC
>DASTEX010000453.1:0-2111 GCA_035709185.1 Gemmatimonadales bacterium | reverse complement strand
GGTGAGCAGTTCCAGCAGTTAGAGCCGTTGGCAGCCTAACCGCTAACTGCTAACGGCTAACCTCTTGATAGAGAACGGCTCCAGGTCGTAGCGAGGAGCCTTTCCAGTAACCAGATCGGCCACGGCCTCTCCGATCGCCGGCGCGAACTTGAAGCCATGGCCCGAGCACGGGCTCACGATCCACGCCCCGGGGTGCCTCGGGTGCCGGTCGAGGATGAAGTGCTCGTCCGGCGTATTGGTGTAGAGACAGATCCGCGTGTCCGTAACTGCTCCGGCCAGGGCCGGGATGGCGCCCCTGAGGAACGCGAGCACCTCGTTCGACTCCTCGGCCTGGGCCTCCCGGCTCACCGTATCGGCAGTGGTCGCCTGGCCGCCGTGATGGCGCGCGATCTTGGGGCCGTCCCCCAGGTCCGGGAACCCGTAGAACACCGGGCCCCGGCGAGTCTCCCAGAGCCAGACCGGGAAGGAGTCGGGGAAGAAGCGTTCCCGGGGACCGCGGGGTGAAACCCAGAACATCGCCTGCCGCGCGACCGTGAGCGGCAGCGGGATACCCGGCAGCTCCGTTGCCATCCACGCGCCGGCGGAGAACACTACCTGGTCCGCCCGATACTCACCGTGCCGGGTCCGGAGCACGAATCCGTCGCCGGCAGAGGTCCAATGCTCGATCGGCTCATCGAAGTACAGAGCGCAACCGGCCTGGCGAGCCAGGTCGAGCATTACGCTGATGCAGTCCTCCGGCAGCAGCACCCCGGCACGGCTCTCCAGCACGGCCACCATGTGGCGGTCCGGCCGGAACACGGGGAATCGCTCGCCCACCTCCTCTGCCGACAGCCGTTCGAAGCCCACACCGTGAGCCTCCGCACTCTCGATGAACCCGCTGACCAGCTTGCCCTGCGGCGGGCCGATCGTGAGTCCACCGGTCGGCCGGTACAGTCGGCGCCCGCTGCGCTGTTCCAGCTGGGACCACAGCTCCCAGGCGCGGCGTACCATCGGGACATAGAACGGGCTTTCGAAATACGCCTCCCGGATGATCCGGCTCCGCCCGTGAGAGCTGCCGTTGGCGTGGGGCGGGCGAAACCGGTCGAAACCCATGACGCGGCGTCCCCGGGCAGCGAGCTGCCATGCCGCCGCGCTCCCCATGGCACCGAGCCCGACGATCGCAACGTCGGCCCTGCCGTTCATCGCGTCTCGATACCCGGCGCGACCGTGACGGCCAGTTTACGTGTCTGACTCACCCCGCCGGCCGAGAACGTTATCGTGTAGGTTCCCGGCCGTACGAACTTCGCTCCTCCGCCTCCATAGGGTATCAGCAAGTCCGGCGTGGGCTTGAGGTCCCAGACCACCCGGTTGAGTCCGGGAAAGCCCTGCCCTTTCAGATTGGCCACCGGCGTGCCCGCGGAGTCCGCGATCGCGAAGCTCACGCCATCGGGCATGGGTTCCTTGACCCAGTACGTGAGGATCGCGCCGACCGGCGGATTGGCGCCCCGGAAGAGCGAGGATCCTTCCCAGTCGGCCCATCCTTCCAGCGGGTAGTAACCGGTGGCTGGGCGCGGGTCGAACAGGTGCGCCTCGGACCCGATGACTGAAGCGGTAAATCCCTGCACCGCCCGCAGGTCATCGATGATGTAGACACTCCGCCCGTGGGTCGCGATCACCAGGTCGTGATCCCTGGGGTGCACCCGGATGTCATCCACCAGCACGGGCGGCAGGCCGCCGAACTTCACCCAGTTGCGCCCCTGGTTGAGGCTGACCCACAGACTGGTTTCGGTGCCGGCATAGAGCAGGTCGGGATTCCTGGGATCTTCCCGGACCACTCGGGCCGGATCGCCGGCCGGAAGATCGCCCGCGATGCTCTGCCAGGTGCGGCCCCGGTCCGCCGTCCGGTACACCAGCGGGGCGTAGTTGCCGGTGCGGAAGGCGCTCACTACCAGGTAGGCCACGGCGGGATGGTGCGCGCTCGCTTCCACCCGGTTGATCCACTGGTTCCGGGCCGGGGCGGGCAGTCCGGCAGTCAGATCGGTCCAGTTGGCTCCGCCGTCTTCGGTGACCCACAGTTTCCCGTCGTCGGTTCCGGCCCAGAGCAATCCGGCCTTGGCCGGAGACTCCGCCAG
>DASTEX010000452.1:0-5743 GCA_035709185.1 Gemmatimonadales bacterium | reverse complement strand
GCGGTAGGGCCACTGGGTCATCAGCGCACCGAGCGCGACGATGAGGACCACCCGGGCCCAGAACCCGACCCGGTCGTAGTTGATGCTGATGAGGGGGGCCTCGCCCGCCATCGGCGCGAGGGTGCGCGGCGGCGGCACCGGCTCGGACGGGCGCGGCTCGCGGCGCATGGTCTCGAACGCGGTCTCGTGCTGGAGACCGTTAGGCGCGAGCCGGGCGAGCAGACGATCCACCTCTCGCGCCATGGGATCCGTGGTGGCGTCGCTGGGGTGTTCTGGCATAGGACCAGTTTCGGAAGTGACCGCACCAGGGCCGCACGACTCATACCAGCCGGAGGGATTGCTGTAACTGCGCGAGAGGCCGGAACTAAGCGCGGCAGCATAAAGCTTGCCAGACGATGTGGCTCTGGCAGGACGCCAGATTAGAAGCCTTCGACCGCCTTCGACCGTCTTCGACCCGTCAGGACGCCAGCCTCCGCATGAGTCCGGGATGGCGGGAAAGGAGGTAGGCCCCCGCCAGGGCGACCGCGAGCCCGTTCGCCAGCACGATCGACCACCACGGGAGCAACGGGCGCATCGGGCTGGACAGGAAGCCCACCGCGAAGACCGTCACGAAGAATCCGGCAACGATGATCAGCAGGATGAACCGCGCCCGGGACGGCTGCTGCTCCGCCTCGGCGATCAGTCGGGTCACGATCAACCCGATGATCAGCGAGAGCACCAGGTGCAGCCCGGTGTACAGCAACATCGCTCCGGTATCGGGCCGAATGGGATACTGGAGCACCACCGGATCGCGCACGCCCCGGAACACGGCCTTGCCCAGCAGGTTGATGGTATAGAGTCCGCCGCGCGCGGCCAGGATGTCGAATATCCCGTAGAACACCGCCACCGAGAGCGAGGCAATCAGCCCTACGACCAGACCTTCCCGCCTGACGTCCACTGTACGGGCCATGGTAAGCCTCCTCACCTATCTCCGGCGGTCAGCTCCCGCGCCACCGGGTCCCACCGGACCAGCACCACGCGCCGGGCTTGCACCGTCAGGCGGCCCCGCCATTCGACTCCGGGCGGCAAGGCCTCCATCCGGCGACGCAATCGTTCCGCCGTTTCCCTGCTGCTGCTGCGTTCCATGCCGGTATCCTGAACTTCCATCCCGGACCCGGCGCTGTCCACTGGGACCTCCTCCACCCGTTGCAGGGCCACCCGAAGGTCTCGTGCACCCGGAGGCACCGGGTACTCGCGGAGCAGGTGAATCGGCCGGTCATGGCGGAACCCGCTGCCCCGGAGGATGCGGTCGTCGAGCAGCACGGAGTCGCGCCAGACCCGGAACCGGTACGTCGCCGAGCCGCCTTCGCATTCCAGAGCCAGCCGCATGTGCGCCGGCCGTTGGGCCAGCTCGCTTTCACTCAGCCGGCGACAGCGTTCGATCCGTTCCGGGCGCGCGCTCAGCGTCACCCGCAGCAGCCCGTCCGACGTGACGTCCGGATGCCGGGCCGCCCGGGAGAGGCCGGATATGCCCAGGGCGGCGGCCACACCCACGCCGAATCCCGCGAGCGCGCGCCAGCGAATCACGAGTCCTCTCCCACGGCCGCCGTTTCGCACTCGGCGTCGAGTGAATCTTCCGGCTCGAGGGAGGGCCGACCCAGGACGGCCAGCTGCTCACCGAAGCGTGCCAGGGCGGTGATAGCGGCCAGGGCATCTCCCGCCGTGACGGCGGCAACCTGGATCCGCCGGCGATCGACCCGCTCCTTGAGCTCGGCTTCCCTTCCTTGATACAGCCGGGCGTGAAGCCAGCGCGGACCTTCCCGATGAGTGCAGTCGCGGGGCGGACAGGTGAGAATGAGCACGCCGGCCGCACCCGCGCGCAGGCAAAACTCCACCGTCGACGTATGGAGGTTGCCTACGCAGTCCACGGGGAGCCACCTGGCGCCCATCGCCTGGAACTCCTCCGCCCTGTCGCCGACGGCCTGCACGCATCCCATCACCACCAGGTCTCCCGGCACCAGCGCCGGCGACTGGATGAACTGGCGTACCCGCGAAAGCTGGCTCCGGCCGTCGCAGCCCGGAGGACCGATGCCCATCGGCGCGCATGAGCCGGCACAGATGCCGCAGCTCACGCAGCGCGACCCGTCCACCCGGGCCACCTCGCCGGCCCGGCCGTCGGTGCGTGCCACCATGGTGATGGCTTCGTAGGGACAATCGAGCGAGCACTGGGTACATCCGGTGCAGAGCGCCTGATTCACCTCGGACGGCGCGGGCGGCTGCCGGGGCCGGGTGAGCCAGGGGACCATCAACGCCAGCGCGGTGAGGGCCAGGACCCCGGCCCACACCACACCCGGGCTGAGGCTCTGGGTGATGGGAAGCCAGAAGCCATAGAACCAGCTCAGGCCGATCCGGTCCGGGATCACCAGCGGATCCGCCCGGGGAAACATCGGCACCGGCCACGCGACGGCGGCGATCAGCAGCACCGCCACGGCACCCCAGGCCAGGGCCCGGGGCGGCCATAACACCGGCCGCGCCACCCGCGAGACGTGGAGCCAGAGCAGCAGTCCCAGGCCCAGGGGCAAGGCCACGTGGAGAAAGAGATTGAGGAAGAAGAACGCGGACGGCACCGGGCGTTCCCCGGAAAACGTGCGGCGGATCGGTTCGGAGAGCAGCGGCACCGCCTCGAACAGGCGGGCGCCTTCGTCGGCCAGGGCCAGCCCGAAGGTGTCCCACACCATGACGAAGCCGGTCCAGCCGCAGACCAGCACGACCACCGTCAAGCCGATACCGCTGACCCACGCCAGGGTGCGGGGCCCCCAACTCCGCCGCTGGACCAGCATCCGCAGCGCATGCACCGCCACGGCGACCACGGCCGCGTCGGACGCGATCCGGTGGAGACCCCGGACCCAGTTGCCGGTCCACCGGCTGGCAGTGAGCCGGGCTACCGAATCCCAGGGCGCCCCGATCCGATAAAAGAAGAGCAGCCAGAGACCGGTCACCAGGAGCACCACGAACAGCACGACCACCAGGGTCCCGCTCTGGTAAATCGGGTTGTACTTCCAGCCATACAGCCGGTTCAACCCGCGGTCGGCGGCCTGCAGCAGCCGCCGGAACGGACCAGGGTGAGAAGCGGTAGCGGACATGCGCAGGGGGTGCTCTTGCCGGGGTGAAGTAAATATCATATACTCATGATAATATCGCAAACGCAACCACCTCCCCCCGGAGGCGCCTCATGCAGACCCCCTCATCCCCGGCCCCGGACCAGGAACCAGTCCCCGCGGGCCAGCGACTCTTCGACAACATCTTCCTGCTACTGGTCGCGGGCGTCGCGGTAGTAGGAGTGATCTACACCGGCTGGGGGCTCTGGGAGATCTTGACCCTCCCGGCCGCCACCCTGCCCTGAGGCTCTCCCATGGCTGACATTCACACCGGGCTGGAATCGCCCCGCGGCGTCTGGTGGCGGCCGGCCCATCGGACCGAGAAGCTCTGGGTCACCATCGCCTTCGCCTGGTGCATGGTGCTGTTCGCCATGATGCCGCTCTGGCACATGAAGGGCGGTCAGAACCCCTCCGGCATCCGCCGCCGGGTGGAGCCGGCCGCTTTCTACAAGCGTACCCAGGAATTCATCACCCAGTACCGGGTGGGAGAGGACCACGGCATCCCCATCGTGGCGCCCCCACCCGGGAGCGATATCTACCTCATGGCGATGACCTACACCTGGACCCCGATCCTCAAGCTGCAGGAGGGCGCCGAGTACATCCTGCACCTCTCGGCGCTGGACGTGAACCACGGGTTCAACCTCAATCCGCTCAACGTGAACTTCCAGGTCGTCCCGGGCTACGACTACGGTCTCCGGGTCACACCGACCGCGGCGGGAGACTTCCGGATCATCTGCAATGAGTTCTGCGGGATCGGCCACCACACCATGGTCGGCCGGGTGATCGTGGTGAACAAGGAGGGCGTGGAAGTGGCCCGGAATGGAGGTGGACTGTGAGCGCCGCTGCCCAGTTCCGCACCTGCCCCTTCACCGGACGGCAGATTCACGACGTGGCCGACCGGCTGACCCGGGCCAACGCCGTCGTGTCGGTGGTCGCCCTGCTGATCGGGGCCACGGCTGCCGTGCTGTTGGTGCTGACCCGGTGGCAGGCGGTGCACCTGCTCAGCGCCGAGTGGTATTACCGGATCCTCGGCGTGCACGGCATGAGCATGCTGATCTTCTTCATCATCTTCTTCGAAATGGCGGTACTGCACTTCACCAGCACCGCCCTGCTCAACGCCCGGGCCACGGTACCGAAGCTCTCCTGGAGTGCGTTCGGCCTGATGGTGGTGGGGGCGGTGATGGTCGAGTGGATGATGTGGAGCGGCAAGGCCGACGTGCTGTTCACCTCCTATGTGCCGCTCAAGGCCCACCCGCTGTTCTACCTCGGCGTGATCCTCTTCGCGGTCGGCGCGCTGATCGTGACCGGCATCTTCTTCGCCAACGTCACGGTGGCGAAGCGGGAAGGCCGGTTCCAGGGCTCGGTGCCCCTGGTGGTCTACGGAGCGGCCACCGCGGCCATCATCTCGGTCATCACCCTGCTGCACGGCGCGGCCATCTACATCCCCACCTTCTTCTGGTCGCTCGGGCTGATGAACGTGGACCCGCAGGTCTACCGCATGGTCTGGTGGGGCCTCGGGCACTCTTCGCAGCAGATCAACGTGGCCGCCATGGTGGCCATCTGGTACCTGCTGGGAGCGCTCACGGTGGGGGCGGTGGTGCTCAACGAGAAGATCAGCCGGACCGCCTTCGTGCTCTACATCCTGTTCATCTCGATGGCATCGGCCCACCATCTCCTGGTCGATCCCGGCATGGGGCCGGCCTGGAAGGTGGTCAACACGAGCTACTTCATGTACATGGCGGTCCTGGCCAGCATGATCCACGGCTTCACGGTACCGGCCGGCATGGAGCTGGGGCAGCGGCTGCGCGGGTTCACTCGCGGCATGTTCGACTGGCTCCGGCGGGCGCCCTGGGGCGATCCGGGCTTCAGCTCCCTGGTGTTCTCGGTGGTGCTGTTCGGCTTCATCGGCGGGATCACCGGCGTCACGATCGGCACTGAGCAGATCAACATCATCGTGCACAACACCCTGCGGGTACCGGGGCACTTCCACGCGACCGTGGTCGCCGGCACCGCCATGGCCTTCATGGGGGCCACCTACTACCTGATCCCCCTGGTCTTCCGGAAACGGGTGGCGTTCTGGGGAATGGCCCGAATCCAGCCGTACGTCTTCTCGATCGGCATGGTGCTGTTCACCATGAGCATGACCTTCGCGGGCAGCTTCGGCGTGCCGCGGAGACACTGGGACATCAGCTTCAGCCAGGCGCCGTTCTCGGTCCAGTTCGATCCGGCGGTGGACTTGCTGCTGGCGTTGATGGCCATCGGCGGCCTGCTGGCGGCGACGGGTGCGTTCATGTTCATAGCGATCGCGGTAGGTTCGGTGTTCTTCGGACAGCCCCTGGGCGAGCTCGCTCCCGGTGTGGAGGTCCGGGGGGTGCCGCAGGGGCTGACCTCACCGCCCCGCCATGCCCCGGACGTGGATCGCCGGGCTGAAGAACTCCATGCTACGAAGAGCTTCCTCGGGCCCGCTCCCGGGACGCTGACACTGGTTTTCGTCTTCCTGGGCGCGTTCGTGGTGTACTTCTTCGTCAACTGGAAGGTGCTGTCCTTCGTGTGGAAGATCGGCTGATGATCACCCGACGGGGTTGGGGCGCGCTGGCCGGCCTGGC
>DASTEX010000451.1:0-12277 GCA_035709185.1 Gemmatimonadales bacterium | reverse complement strand
AGCCGCCTGGCTCGGAGTGAGGACGGGGACGGGAATCATGGATTCGATTGACGATTGCCGATTGACAATTGACGATTATTCAGGCCGACCAGGGAGCACAATCGTCAATTGTCAATCGGCAATCGTCAATGTCATTTGTGGGACTGGCCGATGACCCGGCCGAAACTGATTTCTCCGTTATCGATCCGGAGATTGAAGCCGCACTCGGGGTTGGTACAGACCCAGGCTTTGTAGGTGATGGGCGCGCCGTCGCGCCCGTAATCGGAGAGAGGAATCAGGCGGCCCTTCTCGCACTTGAGACAACCGGGCCAGTCGCGCCCATCCATCACGTCACCTCCCTGCGGCTGGCGCCGCCGCCCGTCCCGGGCACTCCCTCCCAGACGTAAGTCCACTCATTGAACGCCGACTCGAACTCGAAGACCCGGTCGAAATCCTCCAGCCGGTCCTCCGGCCGCGTGATCAGCATGCCGACATCCACCAGGGTATAGACGATCCGCCCGATGTCGAGCGTGCCCGACAGGCCCCAGTGGTCGAGGACCGCAGGGGCCAGCAGGCCGAACTGCTTGCGCGCATAGTCCTTCACCGCCACGGCCAGCTCCTGGCCCGAGACGTGTCGCCGCACCGGCAGCCGGGTCTGCACATACTCGATGCTCGCGAGCACGAAGAGGTACGCCTGCTCGGCGTAGCGAGTCTCCCGCGCATGGATGCGTTCGAGCAGGTCGTCGGCCAGGTGCAGCTGGTTCATGCGTCGGTTCCAGCCCCCACGGTTGGTTCCTCGGCGTAGAGCGGGAATTCTCCCGCCAGGACTTCGACATCGCGACGGACCCCGGCGAGTTCCTCGTCCGTTGGACGGGTGAGCGCGCGATCGATCAGGGCCGCGATCCGTTCCATCTCCGCCTCGCCCATGCCCCGCGTCGTCAGC
The DNA here is from genome assembly GCA_035709185.1 of Gemmatimonadales bacterium. Taxonomy (GTDB): domain Bacteria; phylum Gemmatimonadota; class Gemmatimonadetes; order Gemmatimonadales; family GWC2-71-9; genus SZUA-320. The sequence continues at coordinate 11,355 of DASTEX010000451.1, read as the reverse complement.
GCGGGCGTCCCGAGCCGGACACCGCTGGTGACGAACGGCGACTGGGGATCGTCAGGAACGGTGTTCTTGTTGACGGTAATGCCGGCCCGCCCCAGGAAAGCTTCCGCTTCCTTCCCCGTGAGCCCCCTGGGCCGCAGGTCCACCAGCATCAGGTGGCTGTCCGTACCACCCGAGACGATGGCGAACCCGCGGGCCTGGAGCCCCGCCGCCAGCGCCTGGGCGTTGGCCACGGTATTCCTGGCGTAGACCCGGAAATCATCGGTCAGCGCTTCCCGGAACGCCACCGCCTTGGCCGCGATCACATGCTCCAGCGGCCCGCCCTGGTGCCCCGGGAAGACGGATTTGTCGACCAGCTTGGCCAGAGACTCCTTGCAGAGAATGATACCGCCGCGCGGTCCCCGCAATGTCTTGTGGGTGGTACTGGTGACCAGATGGGCGTGCGGCACCGGGGAGGGATAGACCCCGCCCGCCACCAGTCCGGCGAAATGGGCCATGTCGACCAGGAGGGTGGCGCCCACCTCATCGGCGATCGACCGGAAGGCGGCGAAGTCGATGATGCGGGCGTAGGCGCTGCCGCCCGCGACGATCAGACCGGGCCGCTCGGCCCGGGCCAGCTCCCGGACCCGATCATAGTCGATCCGGCCGTTGGCCGGGTCGACGCCGTAATGGACCGCCCGCCAGATGATGCCGCTGTGGTTGACCGGAGAGCCGTGCGAAAGATGACCCCCGTGGGGGAGCGCCATGGCGAGGAGCTTGCCCCCGGGCGGAAGGACCGCCATGAAGGCGGCAAAGTTGGCCTGGGCCCCGGCGTGGGGCTGCACGTTGGCGTGCTCGGCGCCGAACAGTTGCCGGGCCCGGCTGATCGCCAGGCGCTCGACCTCGTCCACGATCTCGCAGCCGCCGTAATACCGCTTCCCGGGGTACCCCTCGGCGTACTTGTTGTTGAGCGCGGTCGCCATCGCCTCGAGCACCGCCCGCGAGGCAAAGTTCTCGCTGGCGATCAGCTCGAGACCGTTGCGCTGGCGCTCCACTTCCCGGTCCGCCAGGGCGGCAATCTCGGGATCAACAACACGAAGCGGGGCCCCGTGGTCGAGGTTCATGCAGACTCCGGTTCAATTTTGGTGACCCGGCGGTGGTGCCTTCCGCCTTCGAACGGGGTCTCGAGCCAGGTGCGCAGAATGGCTACGCCATCATCCTCATTCAGGAATCGGGCCGGAAGCACCAGCACGTTGGCATCGTTGTGCTCCCGGGCCAGGCGAGCCACCTCGGGCGACCAGGCCACGGCAGCCCGCACGCCCCGGTGGCGATTGGCGGCGTAGGACATTCCCAGACCGGTGCCGCAGAGCAGCACACCCCGGGTGGCCTTTCCCTCCTCTACCCGACTGGCCACGACGTGGGCGAAATCGGGATAATCCACCGACGAGTCGGAATCAGTACCGACATCCTCGACCGCGTAGCCCAGCCGGTGCAGTTCCTCTTTGAGCCGCTCCTTGAGCTGGAACCCGGCGTGGTCGGACCCAATGGGGATGGTTTCGGGCATGCTGTCTTTAATCTAAGTCGCTAGTTACTGGTCACTAGTCGTTAGTCCCCCGCCACCCAGGCCCCAGTGGGGGCGGTCGGGCCTCTCGTATTCATCGCTCACGCCAATCCCGGAACCAGGCCGAGAAGGGGTGGCGGGGTGGCGGGGACTAACGACCAGCGACTAGTGACCAGCGACTGCCTCACCGGTCCCCCGGCATCCACATCTTTGACAAACGGGCCACCGACGTGATCCGTTCCTCCGCCAGCCGGTCGGCCGCTTCGAAGGTGGGGATCTTCTCCCGCTCGGCGATCTGGAAAATCCGCAGGAGCGAGTCGTATATCTCCTGCGCCTTCCGCTTGGCCCGCTCCTCGGTCCAACCCGCGATCTCACGGTACACGTTGATCAGGCCGCCCGCGTTGATCACAAAGTCGGGAGCGTAGAGGATGCCCTTGGCCTCGAGTTCCCGCCCGTGCCGGTCCTCCGCCAGCTGGTTGTTGGCCCCGCCGGCGATGATCTGCACCTTGAGGCGGGGGAGGGTGTCGTCGTTGATGGTTGCGCCCAGCGCGCAGGGCGCGTAGATGTCGGCCGCCACGTCGTAGATCTCGTCCGGCTTCACCGCGGTGGCGCCGGTTTCTTCCACCACCCGCCGGATCTTGCTCTCATCGATGTCGGTGACGATGAGCTTGGCGCCGTCGGCCCGGAGATGGAGCGACAGGTAGTAGGCCACCTTGCCGCAGCCCTGCACCGCCACGGTCCGCCCGGCCAGGCTGTCCTTCCCCCAGCGTTTCCGGGCCGCCGCCTTCATGCCGACGTAGACGCCGTATCCGGTCACCGGGGAGGGATCGCCCGAGAGGCCCTGCAGGCCGGCAACGTGATTGGTCTCGCGGCGCACGAACTCCATGTCGGCCGGCGAGGTCCCCACGTCTTCCGCGGTGATGTACCGTCCGTTGAGGGTCTCGACGAACCGCCCATGCGCCCGGAACAGCAACTCGCGGTCGGCCCGCTTGTTGTCGCCGATGATCACCGCTTTGCCGCCGCCCAGGTTGAGCCCGGCCGCGGCCGCCTTGTAGGTCATGCCCCGCGCCAGCCGCAGGGCATCGGTCACGGCCTCGTTCCCCGAGCCGTACTGCCAGAACCGGGTACCACCCAGGGCCGGCCCCAGCGTGGTGTCGTGGACCGCGATGATCCCGAGATATCCGCAGGACGGCTCGTGGCAGAAGACCACCTGCTCGTGCCCCAGGGACTGCATGTCGTGGAAAAGATCCATCAGCACTCCATTGACGATTGACAATTGACGATTGACGGTTGGACGATCCCGATGCCGGCAGGGCAATCGCGAATCGTCAATTGTCAATCGTCAATAGGTATAGAAGCCCCGCCCGGTCTTCCGGCCAAGATGCCCCGCCGCCACCATCCGCCGGAGTAGGGGGCAGGGACGGTACTTGGGATCTCCCAGCCCGGTGTGCATCACTTCCAGGATCGCCAGGCAGACGTCCAGCCCGATGAAATCGGCCAGGGTGAGCGGGCCCATCGGGTGGTTCATCCCCAGCTTCATCACGGTGTCGATCGCTTCCGGCCTGGCCACTCCTTCCATCACGCAGTACACCGCCTCGTTGATCATCGGCATGAGGATCCGGTTGGCGATGAACCCGGGATAGTCGTTCACTTCCACCGGGGTCTTGCCTAACGATGAGGCCAGCTCGATCACGGTACTGGTGGTGGCGTCGCTGGTGGCGTGGCCCCGGATCACTTCCACCAGCTGCATCACCGGCACCGGGTTCATGAAGTGCATCCCGATCACCTTGTCGGGCCGCCCGGTCCGGGCCGCGATCTCGGTGATGCTGATCGAGCTGGTATTGCTGGCGAGGATGACGTCGGGACCCGAGCTCCGGTCCAGGGTCTCGAAGATCGAGAACTTGAGGGCGGGGTTTTCGGTGGCGGCTTCCACCACCAGCCGCGCCTCGGCGGCGGCGGCGAGCGCGGTGGCGGGGGTGATCCGGCCCACGATTTCGGCCGGGGCCTCGGCCGAAAGGGTGCCCTTCTTCACCTGCCGGTCCAGGTTGCTCCGGATGGTCGCCAGGCCTCGATCCAGCGCCTCCTGCTTCACGTCGATCAGCGTGACACCCCACCCGTGCTGGGCAAAGACATGCGCGATACCGTTCCCCATGGTGCCGGCACCGATCACGGCCACCCGATTCATGCGAATCTCTCCTTGTTGCCTTCGCTAAAGCGTGCCGCCAGCAGGACACTCAGGGCCAGCACCGCCGTGGCCAACACGCCGCCCTCGGGTCCGAACCGGCCACCGGACACCCACTCGGGGCCGCCCGGCGAATAGTCCAGCCAGGGAATGTTCAGGGTCAGCCCGCTGACCGGCGCGGCCAGCGCCGCCTGCAGGAGGTTCCACCCCAGGTGCGCCCCGGTGGCGATCCAGAGCCCGCCTGGCAGATAAAACACCACCCCCAGAAAGACCCCGGCCAGTGCCACGTTGCCCACGGCCAATGCAGTCACGCTGGGATTGAGCAGGTGGACCAGCCCGAACAGCAGCGACGTCGCGATCACCGCGAACGGCCGGCCGAACCGGCCGGCCAGCAGGACCAGGGGGACCCCCCGGAAGATGAGCTCTTCCAGGAAGGCGGCCGGGAGCAGCACGGTGATCAAGAGCGGCAGCGTGGCCAGCCAGGCACCAACCGACCCGCCGTCCAGCGACCAGCCGGCGCCGGCCACCGGCACCGCGGCCACCATGACGAGGGTCGCGGGCACGCCCCCGACCACCAGGCCCCGGAGCGCCGAACCGGCGCCTCCGCGCCACCGCAGATCATCCGGCCCCAGCCGCGCGGCCCGGAGGCCGAACCACCAGGTCGCAATTCCGAAGACCGGCAGCATCACCGCCGTCTGGAGGGTGGCGGCTTCGAGAGGCCCCGGCACCGCGCCGTCCCACAGCAGCAGGGCCAGGAAGGTGATCAGCGCGAAGCTGACCGCAAACCCGAAAAAGAGGAAGGCGGCCGAGAGTCCGACCGCCTTCCCCCGCGTCACAGCGTTTCCACCGAGAGCGCGACGGCGTTTCCGCCGCCGAGGCACAACGTGGCCAGACCCCTGGTCTTGCCCTCATCCCGCAGCGCGTACAGCAGGGTGGTGAGGACCCGGGCGCCGCTGGCGCCGATGGGATGACCCAGCGCGATGGCCCCGCCCCGGAGGTTGACCCGGTTCCAATCCCAGCCTAACGCCCGCCCGTTCGCCAGCGCCTGGACCGCGAAGGCTTCGTTGGCCTCGATCAGCTCGTAGTCACCGATCTTGGTGCCTGCCTTCGCCATCAGGTTCTGCACCGCCAGAATGGGCGCGAAGAAGAGGTCGCGCGGTTCGCCGCCACCGGTCGAGTAGGCCGTGACCCGGGCCAGCGGGTTGAGCCCGTGCGCCCTGGCAAAGGCGAGCGACGTGACCACCAGCGCGCTGGCCCCGTCGTTGAGTCCCGGCGCGTTGCCGGGGGTCACCGTGCCGTCCTTCTGGAAGGCGGGTTTGAGCTTCGCGAGCAGGTCCAGCGAGGTGTCCTTGCGGGGCGACTCGTCGGTAGTGACCCGGGTGACGCCGCTCTTCCCCGGTACCTCGACCGGCACGATCTCCTGCGAGAACTTGCAGGACTCGATCGCGGCCACGGCCTTGCGGTGGCTGTCGTAGGCAAACTGGTCCTGCTCCTGGCGGGTAATCCCGGCCTTCTGGGCGGTGTATTCGGCATAACCGCCCATGTGGGTGGTGCCGAACGAATCCCAGAGGCCATCGTGAATCATGCCGTCGACGATGGTCTGGTTCCCCGCCTTGATGCCGTTGCGGTAGCCGTAGAGGTAATGGGGCGAGGCGGACATGGCCTCCATCCCCCCCGCGACGATGCACTGGGCGTCACCTGCCTTGATGGCCTGCGCCGCCAGCATCACCGCTTTCAGTCCCGATCCGCAGACCTTGTTGACCGTCAGTGAAGGGATGACCGGAGGCAGTCCGGCATGGATCGCCGCTTGCCGGCCCGGTGCCTGGCCCGAGCCCCCCTGGAGCACGTGCCCCATGATGACTTCATCGACCACCTGCCCGTCGATGCCGGCGCGCTTGACTGCTTCGCGGATCACGATGGCGCCCAGTTGGGGCGCGGTGAACGAGGACAACCCGCCGAGGTACTTGCCGATCGGCGTACGGCAGGCTGAAAGGATCACTGGGGTAGTGGAATCCGACACGGTTCCCGTTCCGGTAAAAGGCTGACTACGACCGGAAAGAAAAAGACGTTAGTCACTGGTCGCTAGTCGCTGGTTCTCGAAGGGTGGCCATTACCGCGAAAGCCAGGTCTCCCCGAGTGGCCGTGTGGTTGGCTTTGAGAACGGAGCCCGGCATTCAGGACCAGCGACTAACGACTAGCGACCAGCGACTGAACGCGCCCGGATCAGCCCGGGAATGAATCCGACGACGGCCAGCGCCAGCGTGGCGAGCAGTTCCTTGAGGGTCAGCGAGCTCAACAGCCCAACCAGGATCAGAGCCGACAGCAGCGGCACCACCGGCCCGCCCGGCACGACGAAGGGATTCTCAGCCTCCCCCAGTCCCTTCCTCCGCAGCTGGAGCACGCCCAGCGCGCTCACCAGATAGACGCCGAGGGTTCCGGCGGACGCGAAGACGGCCAGTTGACGGAATGTGCCGCTGAGGGCCAGGCTGGCGCAGAACACGACGTACACTGCGATGGCGGCATAGGGCGTACGGAACGTCGGATGGACGCGTCCCAGGACTGAGGGCAGCAGGCCATCCCGGCTGAGGGCGAAGAACATGCGGGGTCCCGACAGCACATCCGCGGTGATGTACCCGGCAGTGGATAGCACCGCCGCCCAGAGGAGGAAGGTCCGGCCGGGCGGTCCGAAGATGACGGCCGCGGCTTCGGCCAGCGGAGCGTCGGTAGCCTGCGGCAGGACCGGCCCGAGCACCCCCTGCGCCACCAGCTGCACCAGGAAATACAGCGTGCCCGTGCCTAACACCGCCAGAGCGAGCGCCCGCGGGATGGTCCTCCGGGCGTCTCGGACCTCGCCGCTGGCCGACAGCGGTCCTTCGGCGCCCATGAACGCGAAGAAGAGCAGGACCATGCCCTGACCCAGGGTGCCGAACGACGGGGCCTCGGTCCAGGCCAGGTTGGACGGCTTGATGGCGGTCAGCCCGGCGGCCACGAGGATCAGCAGCGGGACCACCTTCACGACGACCGTGATGGCGGAGACCCGGGCCCCGATGGCGACCCCGCGAATATTGGTAACCGCCATCACCAGGTACAGGAGAATCACCAGGACGACCGGCAGGATCGCCGACTGCGGCAGCGCCAGGCGCAGACTGGCGAGCAGGAGGGCGCCGACCGCGGCGTTCGAGCCCACCAGGTTGGCAAAGGCCATCAAGTAACCGACCGACGATCCCACCGCGGGACCGAATGCCGCCCGGGACCAGGCATAGGTGCCGCCGGTTTCGGGAAGCCGGCTGCCGCTCTCGGCGAAGCACAGAGCCACCAGGCCGACCAGGATGGAACACCCTACGTACCCCAGGACGGCCGCGGGCCCCATGATTCCCGCGGCAGCGGCCGGCAATCCGAAAATGCCGGAGCCTACGATCGTATTGATGATCGTGAATGCAAAAGCGATGGTGCCGATGCCCCGCAGGAGCGAGGGCGCCGTCACGGGGTGAGGGCCCGGCTGGCAACCTCCGACGTGACCCGCTGCAGGAACTGCTCCAGCGGCATCACATCCTGCTTGTTCCCCGCCCCGCGGACCCGCACCGCCACGGTACCGGCGTCGGCCTCACGCTGCCCGACTACGGCCACGTACGGCACCTTCATCAGCTCCGCGTCCCGGATCCGGTAGCTCAGGGTCTCGTTGCTGGCGTCCAGCACCGCCCGGAGGCCGCCGGCCTTGAGCTTCGCCGTCACCTCGCGCGCCACTTCAGCCTGGTGATCGGAGATCGGCAGCACCCGGACCTGCTCGGGGGAAAGCCACACCGGAAAGGCCCCCGCAAAGTGCTCGATCAGGAGCCCGATGAACCGCTCCAGCGTCCCGTAGATGGCGCGATGGATCATCACCGGTCGGTGCGGCTTGTTGTCGGCGCCGGTGTACTCCAGCTGGAACCGCTCCGGCAGCTGGAAGTCGAGCTGCACGGTCGGTCCCTGCCACAAGCGCCCGATGGCGTCCCGGAACTTGATGTCGATCTTGGGCCCGTAGAAAGCGCCGCCACCGGCATCGATCCGATAGGAAATCCCCTTCCGCTCCAGCGCGCGCCGGAGCACCGCCTCGGCTTCATCCCAGGCGGCATCGTCGCCCAGCTTCTCGTCCGGACGGGTGGAAACCTCGAAATCCAGCTCGAAGCCGAAGGGCTGGCGAATGACCCGGTCCACCTGGTCGAGGCAGAGAAAAATCTCGTCTTCCGCCTGTTCCCGGGTACAGAAGATGTGCGCGTCGTCCATGCAGAGCCCGCGCACCCGGAGCAGCCCGTGCAGCGTGCCGGACTTCTCGTTGCGGTACACGTTGGCCACTTCCGAGAGCCGCAGGGGGAGGTCCCGGTAGCTCCGCAGCTGACCCTGGTAGATCAGGCAGTGCATCGGGCAGTTCATCGGCTTGACGCGGTAGCGCACGTCTTCCGCTTCGCCCGCTCCCGCGGCCATGGGCGGGTACTGGTTGCCCGCGTACCACGGCAGATGGCCCGAGATGTAGAAGAGCTCCTCGCGGCTGATGTTGGGGGTGTAGACCAGCTCGTACCCCGAGGCGACGTTGTCGTCCTCCACCATCCGGGAGAGCAGCCACTTGATCCGGGCTCCCTTGGGATGCCAGAAGGCCAGGCCCGGACCGACCACATCCTGGATCGAGAAGAGGTCGAGCTGCCGGCCCAGGACCCGGTGATCCCGCTTGCGCGCTTCCTCCATCCGGGTCAGGTGGGTCTCGAGATCTTCCTTCCGGAACCAGGCCGTGCCGTAGATGCGCTGCAGCATCTGCCGCTTCTCGTCGCCCCGCCAGTAGGCCCCGGCGCTCGAGAGCAGCTTGAAATGCCGGAGCCGGCCGGTGGACGGGACGTGCGGGCCACGGCACAGGTCGGTGAAGGGACCATCGGTGTAAGTGGAAATGACCTCGTCGTCCCCCAGTTCGGAGATGCGCTCGAGCTTGAGCGGATCATCGGCGAACCGGCGATAGGCCTCGTCCCGCGAGACCTCATCCCGCACGAAGGGAAAGTCGCGCTCGGCCACCTCCCGCATCCGACCTTCGATCCGTTCCAGATCTTCCGGGGTAAAGGGCCGGGGAACCTGGAAGTCGTAGTAGAAGCCGTCTTCGATCGCGGGACCGAAGCCGATGCCGGCGCCGGGGAATAGTTCGCGGACCGCCGTGGCCAGGACGTGCGCCGCCGAATGGCGCAGCACTCCCAGCGCATCGGGATCGCGATCCGTGAGGATGGAGAGCGTGGCCGGTTCGGTGATCGGCCGGGACAGGTCGCGGATCTCGCCGTTCACCCGCACCGCCAGCGCGGCCTTGGCGAGACCGGGGCCGATCTGGCCCGCCACCTGCGCCCCGGTCGTGCCGCGCGGCACCTCGCGCACGCTGCCGTCGGGCAGAGTGAGCTGAATCGTCATTGGCCCAGACCCTCGGGCTGCACGACCGGCTGGGTATCGGGCCCGAGGAGGAGGGCCAGGACAATACCGGCCACGATCACCAGAAGGATCAGGCCCCAGCGAAACCAGAGGGAACCGGAAGGCGCGTTGGACTCAGCCACGGGCGAACTCGTGAGGTAAACGGAGCTACAAGAGGACTCGGCCGGTCGTTAAGTTAACCCCATGCGCAGGCTTTCTGTACGGCGTTCCAGCGTCACCGATCTGGCCTTCGGGGCCGGCGGTCTCGGCTTGGGTCTGGCCCTCGGGGTTCTGCTCCGCGGCCTGGTGGGCGGGGTGGACCGCCGGCGGCTCAAGAGCCTCGTAGGCGAAGTGACCGGACAGTATCCCACCGGCTCCGGCATGCCGCGGGAGGCCGGCAATCAGATCACCGCCGCGCTCGCCGGCGACGAATTGCTGCGCGACCTCGATTTCGACGTGGTCACGGTGCGGATCGGTCAGGTAGAACTCCACGGCTGGGTCCCCTCCCGCCGGCTGAGCGCCCGGGCCATGCGGCTGGCGCGCGAGGCCGCCCCCGGGACCGAGGTCATCAATCGGCTCAAGGTGCGGGGTGAGGACGAGCCCCCGGTGCGGGACGAATCCGAGGAGCGCCAGCCGGCATGACCCAGTCGTTGCCGCCGCAGTACAATCCAGCCGACATCGAGCGCCCCCTCTACCAGTGGTGGGTGGAGCGAAACCGATGGCGGCCGGAGCCCGGCGATCCCGGCGATCCCTTCGTCATCATGATGCCGCCGCCCAATGTCACCGACCGGCTGCACATGGGGCACGGTCTCAACCTCACCATCCAGGATACGCTGATCCGGTTCGAGCGGATGCGGGGCCGCCGCGCCGCCTGGATTCCCGGTACCGACCACGCGGGAATCGCCACCCAGAACGTGGTGGAACGGATCCTGGGCCAGGAGGGCACCACCCGCTTTGACCTGGGCCGCGAGGCTTTCGTGCAGCGGGTCCGGGCCTACGTGCGCGAAACCGGCGGGACCATTCTGCAGCAGATCCGCGGGCTGGGCGCGAGCTGCGACTGGTCCCGCACCTACTACACCTTCAGCGACGAGCTGTCCCGCGCCGTGCGCGAGGTCTTCGTCTCGTGGTACGAGCGGGACCTCATCTATCGCGGCAAGTACATCATCAACTGGTGTCCCCGCTGCCTGACGGCCCTCTCGAACGAGGAAGCCGAGAAGCAGGAGACCTCGGGCACCCTCTGGCGGATCCGGTACCCGCTGGAGGACGGCAGCGGCCACGTCGTGGTGGCCACGACCCGGCCGGAGACCATGCTGGGCGATACCGGTGTCGGGGTCCATCCCGACGACGAGCGCTACCGCTCCCTGGTGGGAAAACATCTGATCCTGCCGCTGGCCGGCCGGCGCATTCCCCTTGTGACCGACCTGGCGGTGGACCGCGAGTTCGGTACCGGAGCCGTGAAGCTCACCCCGGCCCACGATCCGCTCGACTTCGAAATCGCCGCTCGTGCGGGGCTCCCGGCCATCGATGTCCTCACTCCCGAGGCCCGGATGGCCGAAACGGTGCCCGAGCGCTTCCAGGGATTGGACCGGTTCGAAGCCCGCAAGCGGGTGGTGGCGGAGCTCGAGGCCGAGGGGCTGCTGGAAAGCAGCGAGCCGCACTCCCACGCGGTGGGACGGTGCTATCGCTGCGATACCGTGGTGGAGCCGAGGCTCTCCGACCAGTGGTTCGTTCGCATGCAGCGGCTGGCGGAACCGGCCCTGGCGGCGTACCTGTCGGGGAGGCTGCGCTTCGTACCGGAACGGTGGGGCCCGGTCTACCAGCAGTGGCTGACCGGCATCCGGGACTGGTGCATCTCCCGCCAGCTCTGGTGGGGCCACCGGATCCCGGTCTGGTACTGCGACGGCTGCGGCACTTCCACCGCCAGCCGCACCGACCTGTTCGACTGCTCCCGCTGCGGCCAGCCGCTCCGGCAGGACGACGATGTGCTCGACACCTGGTTCTCGTCCCAGCTGGTGCCGTTCAGCAGCCTGGGCTGGCCCGATCGCACACCCGACCTGGCCGCGTTCTATCCCGGCCAGGTGCTGGTGACCGGACCGGACATCATCTTCTTCTGGGTGGCGCGCATGGTGATGTCGGGCCTGGACGTGATGGGCGACCTTCCGTTCAGCACCGTGTACCTCACCGGCATCGTGCGCGACACCAAACACCAGAAGATGTCCAA
>DASTEX010000450.1:0-28559 GCA_035709185.1 Gemmatimonadales bacterium | reverse complement strand
CGGCCGACACCGCCCTGGTCCGCCGGCTCTGGCCCAACCTGCGGAAGGCGTACGACTGGTCGCGCCGGACCGATACCGACGGCGACGGGCTGATGGAGAATCCGGCCGCGGGCGCCGGTGCGATCGAGGTAGGTGATCTCGGGATCGGGATTCTCTCGGACGTGTACCTGAGCGGTATCTGGGTCGCGGCCCTGGACCGGTTCGCCCGCATGGCCGAGGCGATGAGGCAGCGGCCCCTGGCGGACAGTGCCCGCGCGATCCGGGCCCGCGCCCTTCGGACCCTGGAGTCGCGGCTCTGGCTGCCGGAGCGGAAGCAGTATGCCTTCGCGCTGCTCCAGGGCGGTACGGTCAACCAGAACCTGACCGCCTGGCCGGCTACGGCGATGTCGTTCGACGTCTTCGACCCGGTGCACGGCGCCGAGATGGCGGCACGGCTGGCGTCGAGCGAGATCATGACGGACTGGGGCGCCCGGCCGCTCGCCGCTTCCAGCCCGCTGTTCGACCCGCTGCATTACAACAACGGCGCGGTCTGGCCCTTCGTGACCGGGTGGGTGGCCCTGGCCCAATATCGATATCACAACGCGGCGGCCGGGAAGTTCGCGCTCGACGCCATTGCCCGCACGGGATTTGACGAGGCTCGGGGACGGAATCCCGAGGTGATCTCCGGCCGGCTCTACAAGCCGCTCGATACGTCGGTGCCGCAGCAGTTTTTCGCGACCTCGATGGTGCTGACGCCGCTGCTGCGGGGCCTGTTAGGCCTGGAGCTCGACGCGCCCGCCGGCCGGCTGACGCTCGCGCCACATCTACCGGCCAATTGGGACTCGGTCGCGGTGGAGAACATCCGCTTCGGCTCGACCACGATCGATCTGCGACTCCGTAAGGACGGCGGGCGCTACCGCGCAGAGCTGAGCCGGCTGGGAGGCAGCGGACCGATCGAAGTGGTCTTCATGCCGGCGCTGCCGCTCGGCGCCACCAGCCCGGCGGAACGGACGGAAACCCCGGGCGATGTTCACGCGACGGCGCGGGGAACGCTGCGGCAGAGCCTGACCCTCGAGGTGCCTTACCAGGGCGGATGGAACGTCGCGCCGCCGGCGCGCCGGCCGGCGATCGGCGATCGCTCGTCCGCTCCCCGGATCCTGAGCGAGCGATTGAGCAACGGGACGTACACCGTGATGATCGAGGGGCGGGCCGGAACCACCGAACGCTTCCGGCTGCGGGAGGGGGACGACTGGCGCGAGGTGGAGATCGCCTTTCCCGCGGCGGGGGCGTCACCCGACGGTTACACCACCGCGACGCTCGCGCCAGGGGCCTCGGGCCGGGCGCCGCAGCGAGTCTCGCAGGCGCCATTCGGCCGGCTGCCGGACGGGGCCCTGGTCGAGGGTTACACGATCCGCAACGCGCGCGGCACGTCGATGCACGTAATCACCTGGGGCGGCATCATCACGTCGCTCCGCACGCGCGATCGGCGGGGCAATTTCGACGACATCGTCCTCGGCTATGACAGTCTGGCCGGGTACCTCAAGGAGTCGCCCTATTTCGGGGCCATCGTGGGCCGGTATGCCAACCGGATCGCAGGAGGCCGATTCGAACTCGAGGGCCGGACCTACCGCCTGCCGGTCAACAATGGTCCCAACTCGCTGCACGGCGGCACCCGAGGGTTCGACAAGGTGAATTGGCGGGCCCGCGCCTTCGAGCACGACAGCTCTGCCGGGGTGGTGTTGAGCCACCTGAGTCCCGATGGCGATCAGGGATATCCCGGCCGCCTGGAGGTCGAGGTGACCTACACCTTGACCGACCGGGACGAGCTGATAGTGGACTACCAGGCGACGAGCGACAAGACGACACCGGTGAACCTGTCGCAGCACAGTTACTTCAACCTCGCGGGCGATGCCCGACGCGACGTTCTGGATCACCTGGTTCAGCTCAACGCCAGCCGCTACACGCCGGTCGACTCGACCCTGATTCCCACCGGCGAGCAGGCGCCGGTCGCCGGAACTCCGTTCGACTTCCGTACGCCCGTCGCGATCGGGGCGCGGATCGGCAACCCGCACCGACAGCTCCGGTTCGGCCTGGGCTACGATCACAACTTCGTGCTTGATCGGACCGGAAGCGGCCTGGAACTCGCCGCGCGGGTGAGGGAGCCCGAGAGCGGCCGGACGATGGAGATCCTCACCGATCAGCCCGGAGTTCAGTTCTACTCGGGGAACTTCCTGGACGGCTCCATCCGGGGGAAGGACGGGCGAGTATACGGCCACCGCTTCGCCCTGGTACTGGAGACGCAGCACTTTCCTGACTCACCGAACCAGGCGGAGTTCCCGTCGACGGTCCTCCGGCCCGGCGAACAGTATCGGTCGAGAACGCTCTTTCGCTTCGGCGTATCGGGGTGAGGTCGGGTCCCGGGATTTCCTACCGGATGATCAGCTCGGTCAGGGCGGTGAAGCCAGGCAGGTCGTGTTCGACCAGGATCCGGACCTTCGATGTTCGCGCTGGAGCAATCCTCACCCGATTCCGCGCCGAGGCGAGGGGGCGCTCGGGCAGGCGGGACAACACCGGGGCGGCCTGCCACTCAGTCCCATTCCACAACTGGATGGAATAGCTCCGCGGGGCCGTGAGCCCCCGGTCATCGCCATAGAGATACAGCTCGATGGTACTCACCGTCTTCCGCTCCCCCAGGTCGATCTCGACCCAGTCGCTGGCATTGGGGGATTGATAGGCCGACCAGCGGTTGCGTGAATAGCGGGTGAAGGCGACCTGCAGATCGTGGACCTGCTCCACCCGGTCGCCGGAATAGGTGTACGACGCGGACGCTCGCGGATAGGGCGCTCCCGATCGCCGGAAGGCAAGGCTGTGGGGCTCGGACGCCGGCTCCGCCAGTGGCAGTCCCGCCGGTCCCCACGCTTCCAGTTCGGTCAGCCCCACCGCCGACCCGTCCCGGGGCATCAGAATGACCCGGACCCGGGCGGTCGAGAGCGGCGAGAACCTCACGTGGTTGGTACGGCGGGCCTCCGGCTGCGACGGGGTGCGCTGCTCCGTTGCGGGCTTCACCCACCGTCCACCCTGCCAGACCTCCACCTCGAACGCCGCCGGCGCCTTCACCCGACCGGAGGGGCCATCGTCCAGCGGATACAGGGTGATGCGGTGGATCCGGCGCTCGATCCCGAAGTCCACGGTCACCGTATCCCGCCGGTTAGGCGATCCGAGAGTGGTCCAGCGGTTGGCCGGTGCCGTGTGGTACCAGTAGTTGCCGTCCACCAGCCAGGTCGGCGGGTGCTCCGGCGCGGCGTACGAGACCTCCACCCAGGGAAAGGCTCCGCGCCCGTTGTTGACGGCCAGATTGATCTCCCGGGGGCCTGCTGCCGGCACCCGAGGGGGCCCGAGATACGCCATGATCCGGCCCAGCTCCGGCCGGCGGGCGATTACCTGGCCGTCGGCCAGGATCATCAGTCCCCGGCCCCGGCCGTACCGGCTGCCGTCGCGATCCCAGAGCACGGCCAGGCGCCGCCCATGATACGGCACGTCGGCGAGCGCAAACCAGGGCCATTCCGGGGGCGCCAGCGGATTCACTTCCACGCTGTCATCCGCGCGGGGCCGCAGACCGACGAGCCCGGTGATGACCAGGTTCACGTACCCCGAATGGAAATAGTGCTCGCTGTGCCAGGGAGTATCGTGGCCGTCCCAGGACCCGTTGTCCGGGTGGGCCGCTTCGGCGATATAGGGCCGGCCGTTCTTCCGCTGGGTGTTGGTATAGATCGAGAACAGCCGCATCCAGTCCCGGGCCGTGACCTCGGTCTGCCGATAGTGATTCAGCAGGTTGGCCATCGCGACCAGGGTCTGCGTAGTCGCAAACGGCCAGGAGTTGCCGCTCCACCAGCAGCAGGTGGGCGAGATGTGGAACTGGGGATCGTGGCGCTCCGCGGTGGTGGGCCCGAACGGCGCCAGGAAATAGGCGGTGTCCATCAACAGCCGCCAGGCGCGTTCATAGCCTCGCCCCGGCTCGGGCAGGCTGAACTGCCACGGCACATAACCGAGCAGCTCGCGACCATGCGGATTCCCGGCGAACTTGCCGCTCTCGTAGGTCCGGGTCAGGGCCCGGACCCCGTCCTTCTCGTCGTGGGCGAACTGGTGAAGAAAGAACCCGCGCCGCTCATCCCAGAGCTGGTCCTGCACCCGGACGCGCAGCAGCGCTGCCCGGGTGGAAAACTCCCGGGCCGTGGCCGAGTCGCCGAAGAGGGCTGAAGCACGCGCGATCGCCTGCGCGTCGGCGAACAGGTAGGTGTTGAGCGTCGGCCGGTAGCCCACCGCGCCTTCATCGATATCGTCGGTCTGGCGGCTGTTGATGTTCCGCTCCATCCCGTCGTGCAGTCCGTCCCAGCGGAACATCCGGTGGGTGGAGTCCCACCGCTCGGTCATCCAGCCCGCGTACTGCCGCTTCATGTGAGGGAGCAGGCGGCGGAGGAAGCCCGAATCGCCCAGTACCTCGTAGGTGGCCCAGACGGCGGCCCCGTACCAGTTGCTGTAGCTGCGCGGCTGTGCGCCCGGGGCCCCGAACCAGTAGCGGGCGAAATCCTCGACAATGGTCCGGTCATTGAGCCAGCGGATTTCTTCCATCTGGTGGCCCAGCGGACAGCTGATGGCGCCGTACGACCCGGACCAGAACGGCCGGTCGATGAACTCGGTAAACGTGTAGCCGGTCTCGGGTGAACCGTAGGTAAGGTGCTTGGTGACGAGCTCCCAGCGGTAGTAATACGTCGCATCGATCGCGGCATCGGGCGACTCGAAGCCGGGAATTCGCGCCGCGAACCAGTCGAAGTCCCGGTTGTCCCACCAGGTCTGGCGTTGGAGGAGGGCGCGCTGGTCCAGGACCTGCGCGGCCGCCGGCCAGGATGAGGCGGCGAGGAGGACGCTGGCCAGGACTGTCGTTCCCCGGCGGCGCCAGCGGGGCCGAGAGATTCCGGCGCGAGATTCAGCCCGGGGATTCATCAGACAGGACGAAGGCATTCCAGGCCGCCGGATGCCACCCCGGGGGCCGGAGCTTGCCGGGGATGCGCGGGCCGGATACGGTTTCTCGAGCACCTCTTCAGAATCCCGCACCCGCTGCCCGGGAGAGACCCCGAGATGACGAATACGTTTTCCCCTGCCTCGGCGGCCGACGAAGTGACGGCCACGGCACACGAGTGGGACCGCGCGATGGTGACGAACGACGCTGATGCCATCGGCCGGTACATGAGCGATGACTGGGCCATCATCGGCTCGGATGGGCGGATCATCGACCGGGACCGGTTCCTGTTCGTGGTCCGGTCCGGCATGCTGACCCACGACGTGATGGAATCGCACGAGGTGAACGTCCGGGTGTACGGTGACGCCGCGGTCATGACGGCCCGCGGGATCTCGGGCGGGATGTTCCAGGGGAACGCGTTCCGGGAAGTGGAACGGGTCTCCTGCGTGTTCGTACGGCAGGAAGGAAAGTGGCGTTGCGTGCACACCCACCTCTCCCGGCTCGCGCCGGACGGCGCACCGGGCGGTGTCTGACCGGAGCGGAGGATGAAAATCTACGTTATCAGCACCGGGGCCATCTTCGCACTGCTCACCCTGGCGCACCTCTGGCGAATGACCGTGGAGCGGCACCTGGCGTCGGATCCCTGGTACCTGCTCATCACCGTGGCCACGGCCCTGCTCAGCTTCTGGGCCTGGCGGGTTGCCCGGGTGACGGCGCGGTCGTGACCCCGCCGACGGGGATGACTATGTTGTGGGCCCCGCGACCGAGGTGGGTATGACCGCAAGGCTGATGGTAACTCTGCTCCTCGCCACTCCCGGCGTGGTCTCCGCCCAGCAGGATGGGATGGTGCGGGTCCGGAGCGCGCGCGCCATGGATGCGACGGTGAGCGCCCTCGACAGCGCCCTGGCCGCCCGGAAGCTCACGCTCTTCGCCCGGGTCGATCACGCGGCCAACGCCCGCGGTGTCGGAATGGAGCTCCGCCCCACCGTGGTCTTTATCTTCGGCAACCCGATGGCAGGCACCCGCGTTATGCAGTGCGGGCAAACCGCCGGTCTGGATCTTCCGCTCCGCCTGCTGGTCTGGAAGGATGACGCCGACGCGGTGTGGATCGGGTACGAAGATCCATCCCGTCTCGCGGCCCGGCACGGGATCGGCGCGTGTGCGGAACCGCTGGAGCGGATGAGGACCGGGCTGGCCGGGCTGGCCCGAGAGGCGGCCGGCGGAACCCCCTGATCTCCGTGCAGACTGCTTTCACAGCCGATCAGGGTGGTGGGCTTACGGGGAAGAGACAGCCTGAGCGCGCGGGCACGGTTACCACGACCTCGCTGCCTTCGGTTCGCAGAGCCCGACAGACTCCCAGGAGATCCGATCCCGCGTCGCCCGGCCGGGCAGGAAACCGGACGGTGGTCTGCAGGGTGTCGTTGTTGAGCACGACCAGCGTTTCGCCCCGCCGATAGACCCAGCTCTGTTCCCGTACATGCAGGTTCTGGGTCCTGGCCCCCCGCAGTCCCGGCCGTACCGCCCGGAGCTGGAGCAGCCGTTGCACGTGGGTGAAGATCTCCTGCTGTTCCGGGGTGCGACTCGAAGCCTCGAACGCATTCACCGAATCGCCCGGCCAGCCACCGGGGAAATCCCGCCGGTTATCCGGATCGCCGCCCCCGGGCAGGCCGATCTCGTCCCCGTAGTAGATCAGCGGCGTGCCCCGCGTGGTGAGCAGGAAGGTGAACGCCAGCTTGAGCCCGGCCGGCGTGGCGCCGGTCTCGTTCATGAAGCGCTGCACGTCATGGAGACCCAGGAAAGTCACCAGTGAATGCGGGTTGAGGTACAGGCGGTCGTGCGCCAGCATCTGGGCCACTTCCCGCAATTGCTTTCCTTCGCCGAAGGCCCGCCGCAGCGGGAAGAAAAGCGGGAAATCGAAGAGCGAGCTCACCTTGTCGTCGATCCCGTCCCATTTCACCCGCCCGCCCTCGAAGAAAGCGACGGTGGCCGGATTGCCGTCGAACACCTCGCCTACAACGTCCAGGGCCGGATATTCCCGCTTGAGCGCCGCCATCCAGTCACGCCAGAACTTCCGCGGTGCGTAGGGCCAGGTGTCCTGCCGGATGCCGTCGATCCCGGTCCGCGCCACCCACCAGAGCGAATTCTGGATGATGTAGCGCGCCACCTCGGGATCATCCTGGTTCAGGTCCGGCAGAATGTTGGCGAACCAGCCCTCGAGCGTGGACTTCCGCACCGCCGGCGTGCTGTAGGGGTCGGCCAGGGTCCAGACCTGCCACTCGTTCGCCAGGTGCGTGTCGGCCGTGCCGTTATACCAGGTGGAGGTGGGCGGATCGGTGACCCAGGGGTGATAGGGTCCCGTGTGGTTGGCCACCAGGTCGAGGATGATCTTGATCCCGTGACGGTGGGCCTCGTCCACCAGCTGCTTCAGGAGCGCCAGGTCACCGAAGTGTTCCTCCACGGCGTAGAAGTCCACCGCGCCGTAGCCGTGGTAATCGGTGATCGGGGCGTTGTCGTACATCTCCCGCCGGTTGAGCTGGTTGTTGTTGTCGTAGACCGGATTGAACCAGATCGCGGTGATGCCGAGCGACTTGAGATAGGGGAGGCGCTGGCGCACACCGGCCAGGTCGCCGCCGTGGTAGTAGCGGCCCTTGGTCCGGTCCACCAGGTTGCGCGAAACGGCCGGCTGATCGTTGGTGGTGTCGCCGTTGGCGAAGCGGTCGGGCATGATCAGGTAGATCACGTCGTCCGGCCCGAATCCCCGGAACCGTCCCCTGGGAGGAAGCGGGGCCGTCAGGGAAAATGGTACCTCGGCGCTGCCGGCGGCCGTGACGATCCGGAAGGGATAGTTGCCCGGCGCCGCGCCCCCCGGGATGGTGAGGTCGACGAACAGATACGTACCCGCTTCGTTTACTTTGACTCTCGCGCAGGTGACCCGGGTGCACCGGACCCGGGCGCCGGCGAGGTTCTTCCCCCGCACCAGGACCCGGACCGGATTCACCGTGGAGCGGGTCCACCAGTCAGGCGGATCGACCTTCTCCACCACCGGGGCCTGCGCCGCTGCGAGGCCTGCCTGAAGCAGCATGGCGGCGATGGTGCTGAGAACTGGCTTCATGCGGCGGCCTCCGCCGGCTTACTTACTCGCGCGGCCCGCTCGACCGCCGGTTCGGTCTGATCGCTCACCCGCAGCACCAGCACCGCCGCCACTACCAGGAAGAAGCCCCCCGCAATGACGGCGGCCATCCGGTTGTTGTTGAGCAGATGGGACATCACCCATCCGAAGAAGAGCGAGGCGAGGATCTCGGGGATGACGATGAAGAAGTTGAAGATGCCCATGTACACGCCGCGCCGGCCCGGTGGAATGGCGCCGGCCAGGATGGAATAGGGCATCGATAGCGTGCTGGCCCAGGCGATGCCGACCCCTACCATGGAGAGCAGCAGCAATCGAGGGTTGGAGATCAACGAAACCGACAGCAGTCCCAGGCCGCCCGCCAGCAGGCAGACCGCGTGGGTGGCCTTGCGACTGGTGCGGCGGGCCAGCGGGGGCAACATGAAGGCGAACGCGAAGCACACGGCCGAGTACGCTCCAAAGCAGATCCCGGCCCACTCGACACCCTGCTGATACCGCGGGGTACCCGGGGTGCCTCCGAAGACGTTGGTGGCCACGGCCACCGGGAAGTAGAGCCACATGCAGAAGAGGCCGAGCCAGGTGGCGACCTGCACCAGCGCCAGCTGTCGCATCGTCTTCGGCATGCCGCGGATCGCCGCGAGGATGTCCCTGACGCCGTGAGCCAGTCCGGCGGTGGCGGCCTTTTCACGCTCGAACGCGGCCAGATCCTCGGGCGGTTTCTCCTTCGTGGTCAGGATGGTGTAGAGCACCGCGCCGAAGAACGCGGCCGCACCGACATAGAACGACCAGCGCACCGTGGTCGGGATGGTGCCCGCGGGACTCGGCGCCACCCCCATCCAGTTGGTCATGATCCACGGCAGCGCCGACGCGATCACGGCGCCGAGGCCGATGAAGAAGCTCTGCATGGCGAAGCCGCGGGTGGTTTCTTCGGGGGGAAGCAGGTCCGCCACGAAGGCCCGGAACGGCTCCATGCTGATGTTGATGGAGGCGTCGAGAATCCAGAGCAGGCCGGCCGCCATCCACAGCGTGCTCGAATTGGGCATGGCGATGAGCGCGAGCGAGCTCAGGATCGCGCCGATCAGGAAGAAGGGCCGGCGCCGTCCCAGCCGGGGATGCCAGGTCCGGTCGCTCAGATGTCCCACGATCGGCTGCACCAGGAGACCGGTCAGGGGCGCCGCCAGCCAGAGGATTGGAATCTGGTCCGGCCGGGCGCCGAGATACTCGTAGATGGCGCTCATGTTGGCCATCTGGAGACCCCAGCCGAACTGAATGCCGAGGAAGCCGAAACTCATGTTCCAGACGGTCCAGAATCGGCTCTGGCTCCCGGTCATGGAATCTCCTGTCATGCAGTCACAGGGGTAACGAGGATCTGCCGCACCTCAAGTATGCACGCCGGGGTGCCGGGGCCGTAAGCCTCGCATCCCGGTCCCGTCCGCTCCATTATTCGCGACCGTTCTGACCAGTCTGGAGGAGCCCAATGCTCTCTGCGGTCGAGGCCCTGCAGCGCCTGCGTGAGGGAAACCGCCGATTCGCTTCGCAGCTCTTCCGGTCCTCCGCCTCGGTGACTCCGGCCCGCCTCGCCCAGCTGACGGAGAAGCAGGAGCCCTTCGCCATCATCCTGGGCTGTGCCGATTCGCGGGTTCCCGCGGAGATCGTGTTCGACCAGGGGCTGGGGGACCTGTTCGTGATCCGGGTCGCCGGGAACATCGTCGCGCCATCCCAGGTCGGCAGCGTGGAGTTCGCCGCCGAGCGGTTCGGCACCCGGCTGGTAGTGGTGCTGGGGCATTCGGAGTGCGGCGCCATCCTCGCCACGCTCGAGGAACTGCGCCGGCCGTCGGAGAACCAGTCCCGGAACCTCCGATCCATCGTCGACCGGATCCGCCCGGCTGTGGCCGGACTGATCGAGGCCGGGATTGCCGGGGACCGCGACGGTCTGGTCCGGCAAGCGGTGCGGGCCAACATCCGGGCCTCGGCCAATCACCTGCGGCACGGCTCCGAGATCCTGGAGTCGTTGATCGCGCATGACGGCCTGATGGTCGTGGGCGCGGAGTATTCCCTGGAGACCGGTCTGGTGGAGTTCTTCGATGGAATTCCGGAGGTGGAGGCGGCCAACGCTTGACGACCTCGCGATTCCGGCCTATCTCCAACGGACCGAAGCACCCGACCATTCATCCGCGGAGGACATCATGGCCCAGCAACTGGCGTGCGGCGACGTCGTGCCCGGCTGCACGTTCGTGGCGCAGGCGAAAGACAACGACGATCTGATGAAGCAGGTCGTGACCCACGCGGCGGAAGTCCACGGGGTCACGGAAGTGAGTCCGGAACTGCTCGCCAAAGTACAGGCGGCGGTGAAGGAAGTTCCTGCCTGAGCCCGGGTCTCGCATGGCAACACGGAGTCCGGTCTGGGCAGTTCTGCTCCTGCTGAGTCCCGGCCTGCTTCCGGGGCAGGTCGTGACGACTTCGCTCCCGACTGGAGGCGAGGTCAAGCGGCGGTGCGAGTTTACCCCCTCCTCCGCGAAGCTGCCGCCGGTCAGCAGTATCATCGATTCCGCAACGGTCTCCGCCGCGCTGGCGCCGATACTGGCAGGCGGGGGGCCCGCGCTGGTCATCAGCCTGGTCTATCGGCCGGGCGTGTCCCAGCCGGAAGTGCGGTGGACCGAGCAGGCCAGCGGCCCCGGCGAGCTGCTTTCTATCGTACAGACGAAGGCGTTGTCGCGGCCGGTGACGGAGCCCTGGGCCATCCGCCTCCGGGTAACCTCCACAGCGGATTCCATCAGCATTCGGACCGAGCCCTCGGTGTACTGTCCTCCGCAGCCGTATGGCATCGGTGGAAGCACTCGCCGGACCGCGGTGGTCCAGGTCGGTCCCGGAGATCGGCTCCCAACCCCGGGGTCGCGCATCCGGGTCGTTATCGAGACGCTCGTCCTTGCCTCCGGGGCCGTCGCGGACGTTCGTCTGATCAGGAGTTCAGGCATCCAGCAGATCGACAACGACATCATGATGTCGGCTCAGACCCAGAGCTATCTACCGGCGCTGCTGGATGGCGTTCCCGTGGACGGTAGATACCGGAATGACGGTATGCGGGCTCACCGCTAGAGCCTGGGGAGACAATCGCTGGATCGCCCGATCGCCGGATCAGGTTGCGGAGGTGGGATGCGCTGTTCCGTCTTCATCGGCGCCAGTCTCGACGGCTTCATCGCCCGCCCCGATGGCGGGATCGACTGGCTCGATGTCGAGGGCGTTCTCGAGAACGAGGACTACGGGTACAACGAGTTCATCCGGGAGATCGACGCCATCGTCATGGGGCGGGGAAGCTTCGAGAAGGTCCTGACGTTCGATTCCTGGCCCTATGGCAGCACCCGGGTGGTGGTGTTGAGCACGCGCCCGCTGACGATTCCGGAGCGGCTCAGTCAGACCGTCGAGCACATGGCGGGTCCGCCGGAAGCGATCGTCACCCGGCTGGAGGAGCGCGGTCTCACCCGGCTCTACATCGATGGAGGAAAGACCATCCAGGGCTTTCTTCGCGCCGGCCTGATTGACCGAATGACGATCACTCGATTGCCGGTAATACTGGGCGAGGGCATCCCCCTCTTCGGTGCCACCGGCCGTGACATCCGGCTGGAACACCTCCGGACGCAGGCATATCCCGATGGTCTGGTGCAGACCGAGTATCGGGTCCGTCGGGAAGAATCAGCCAAGTCCTGACGGGAGCAGGGCTCCGAAATCCGGCCCGTATGGGCATGACTATTGCCTGAACTGCGGTTGCAGACTGTCCCAGTACCTTCAACCCAACCTCTGAGATATGCTCAAAGACCGCCGCCAGTTCTTCATCCGCCAGCATGCCGCCCTGTTCAAGCTCGCGGGCGCCTACGACATCCTCGATCCGGGCAGCCAGCAGGTGATCGGCTCGGTGAAGGAGACGCCTCCCGGCTGGGCCAAGGTTCTGCGTCTGTTCGTCAACAAGGGGTTTCTCCCCACGGCGGCCGAGGTGCGCGAAGCGGGGGCCGCCCGGCCGGCCTTCACGCTGCACAAGAGTGCCGGCCTGCTGCGGCACCGCGTCACGGTCCGCGATGGATCGGGCCAGAGTCTGGGATTCTTCCAGTCGAAAGCGTTCTCCTGGCGCTCCCGCCTCATGCTGCACGGTGCCGATGGAGTACAGTTGGGTGAACTGAGCGGTGACTGGAAGGGATGGGACTTCACGCTCCGGAACGTTCAGGGCAAAGAAATCGGCAAGGTCACCAAGAAGTGGTCCGGCATCGGCAAGGAGCTGTTCACCACCGCCGATTCCTACATGGTCTCCATGGCGGACGATGTCCCCGCCGCCGGGACTCTCGCCACGCTGATGCTGGCGGCCGGGCTGGCGGTGGACCTCGCACTCAAGGAACACGCGGGCTGACAGCAGCCTCGCTGCCTCCCGCCCCACGTTCTCGATCGCCTGCCACTCGCACTGGCGGGCGATCGGCGTTCTGGGAGTCGTATATATTGTGCCGAACCGGTGCAACCATCACCAGGACGTCGCGTGGCCCACCGACCCGAACCGGCGGCCCAGCTTCAGATCCGGCTCGCCCGCAACGACGACATCTCCTCGCTCAATCAGCTGATCACACGCTCCGGACGGGAGCTGAGCCGCGGCTACTACACGGAGGCGGAGACCGAATCCGCGCTCCGGTACGTCTTTGGCGTGGACTCGAGCCTGATCGCGGACCAGACCTACTTCGTGGTCGAGGCCGGAGGCCGGATAGTGGGCTGCGGCGGATGGAGCCGCCGCCGGACGCTCTACGGCGGCGACCAGCGGCCCGTGGGGGCGGCGGATTATCTCGATCCCCGCGTCGATGCCGCCCGGATCCGCGCGTTCTTCGTCGCGCCCGAAGCTGCCCGCCGGGGCGTGGGCCGCGCCCTGCTGGAGGCCTGCCTGGAAGCGGCGTCAGCCGCGGGATTCCGGTCGTTCGAGCTGATGGCCACCCTGCCGGGTGTCCCCTTCTACCGGGCCAACGGGTTCGCCGAGGTCGAGCCGGTAACGGACCTCCTGCCGGATGGCATCGCGCTCCGGTTCGTCCGGATGCGTCGCGAGCTCCCGTCCTGATGGCCGGAAATTGGGGTCAGACTCCTATTAACCCCGACGGCTCGGGCTAACAGGAGTCTGACCCCAATTTCCCGGTGCTACGGTCTTGTGCCCTTTTCCCGGCCCGAGTATTACACCGGTATGGACCGACCTCCTCGCTGGTTGCTGGCCGTCGGAGCCGTGGCCGCGGTGCTGCTGGTGTGGCTCTTCCTCCGGATGTACACCAGTCCCGCGGTGGTCGAGTGTGTCGAGCGGTACCGTCAGGCCCATACCGCCGCCGAAATCGCGGCGGTGGACAGCCTGGTCCCGGAGTCGCACGGCGCTTCCGGCCGAGGAACCACCTGCGGACTCATGAAATCCTCGGCCCGCTGGCAGTAAGGCGCATGGCCGGGGCATCTTTCGGCATGCCCCGCTCCCTCTCTGCCGTGCTGCTGTTTCTGCTCGCGGCGTGCGCCGGCCGGCGACCGTCCGCCCCGGTTCCCGTGGCCTTCTCGCTTCCGGATTCGGTCGTGGTGCTCGACGGCAGCACCGGCCGGTCCCTGCCGATGGATGAGGCCCTCCGGCGGATCGGCGAAGCCGATATCGTGCTGTTAGGTGAGGTCCATGACAACGGCACCCAGCACGCGCTGCGGGGCCGGTTGCTTGCCAGCTTCGGCCGGCTCCGGCCGGCGGTCGTGTTCGAGCAGTTTGCCGAGACCCACGAGCCGCTTTCCCGCCCGGCCGGGAACGCCGAACTGGAGTCCTGGCTCGATCGCCACGGCTTCGACCGGCGGGGCTGGAAGTGGCCGCTCCACCGGCCGGTGGTCGAGGCGGCCGTGGCCCACGCCCGGAGCATCTGGGGCAGCGGCCTTTCCCGGGAGGCACTCCGGGACGTGGTGCGGGGCGGCGAAGCGGCGGCGCCTTCTCACCTCCGGCCTCTGCTGGTCCAGGCCCCGCTCGACAGCGCGTCCCGGGCCCTGCTGGATCGTGAGCTCATCACGGGACATTGCGGAAAGCTCCCGGCCGCGATGGTCGAAGGCATGCGGGCCGCCCAGACCACCCGCGATGCAGCGATGGCGCGGTTGCTGATCCGCGCCGCCGACCCGGGACCCTCGTGGCTGATCGCCGGGAACGGACACGTGCGGCGGGATTTCGCCGTGCCCCGGCTGCTGCGCCAGCTGGCGCCCCGGTGGAGCGTGCTCGCGATCGGCTTGCTCGAGCGGGAGGAAGGCGGAGCGCTGCCGGCGGAGTCCAGCCTGGGCCGGTACGACCTGGTGCTGGTCACGCCCCGGGTCCCGCGGGAGGATCCCTGTGCCGGTTTCCAGGTTCGCCCATCGGGCCGGGACTGAGCTTTCTGCCATGGCCGGGTTCGTCGCACTGCTCCGGGCCGTGAACCTGGGCCCCCATAACAAGGTCGCGATGGCCGACCTGCGGAAGCTGGCCGGGGACCTGGGCCTGGAAGACTGTGTCACGCTGCTTCAGAGTGGTAACCTGGTCTTCCGCAGTTCGGCCAGGAGCAGCGCATCGCTCGAGCGCCGGCTCGAGGAAGCCGCTCGTTCCCGACTGCGGGTCGATACGGATTGCTTCGTTCGCACTGACGAGGATTGGAGGGAGGTCCTGGCGGCCAACCCTTTCAACCAGGAAGCCGCCAGTGATCCCGCGCATCTGCTCGTCATGTTTCTCAAGGCCGAACCGCCCGCGAGCGCGGTCCAGGCGCTCCGCCAGGCGATCAAGGGAAGGGAGCGGGTCGAAGTCGCCGGCCGGCAGGCGTACTTCGTCTATCCCGACGGCATCGGCCGCTCCCGCCTGACCAGTGCCGTGATCGAGAGCAGACTGGGCACCCGGGGGACCGGACGCAACTGGAACACGGTGCGGAAACTGGGCCAGCTGGCCGGCCTATGACCCTCGAGCCATCCGACCTTTCCGGCATCCTCGACTTCCTTCGCGCGGCCGAGCGGCTCAAGACCACCTATCGCAGCGGCCATACTTCTGACGGACGGGTCGAGAGCGTGGCCGAGCATACCTGGCGGCTTTGCCTGATGGCGCTGGTGCTGGCCCCCGAGTTTCCCGAGGTCGACTTCGCCCGTCTCATCCGGATCTGTATCGTGCACGACCTGGGCGAGGCCGTCGGCGGCGATGTCCCCGCACCGGAGCAGGCGGCGCGGGCCGCCGCCGGTGTGGCGACCGGCAAGGGGGAGTCGGAGCGCCGGGATCTTCTGACTCTCCTCACGTCGCTGCCGGCAGGGCTGCGCGACTCGATCGTGGCGCTCTGGGACGAGTATGAAACGGCTGCTTCGCCCGAGGCCCGGCTGGCCAAGGCGCTGGACAAGCTCGAGACCATCCTGCAGCACACCCAGGGCCGGAATCCGCCCGGCTTCGATTACCGGTTCAATCTCGCCTACGGCCGGACCCATACCTCGGATCATCCCCTCATCGCCGCGGTTCGCGCGATGCTGGACGAGGAAACCGAGCGGCGCGCCGCCGAAGCCGAACAGCAGCGTTAGGCGTCCGGTCCCGCGCCGCCCGGAAGTCGCGGAAAAAAAGGGCAGACAGAACCCCGGTCGTTTGCTATCTTCGAAGAACCCCCTCTCGGGGTTTTCCCTAACGGTGTTGGACTCGGTGCATTCCTCCGTTGGCCGGCGGTTTGTGCTAGTCCGTACGTGCTAATCCCAGCCAGGAACGCGAACCATGGCAATCTGGAAGGAACAGACCCCGGTCAGGAAAGAAGTGCCCCCAACCCCGGCCCCCGTCGTTCACGAACCCGCTCCCAAGAAGGAACCCGAAATGCGTGCCGAACCCGCCCCGAACTACGATCTGCCCCGCCGCGTGGCGGAGCGCGACGCCACGGAATCTCTGATCGCCGCCGATCTCACCATCGAAGGGAAGATCGAAGGCTCGGGTCATGTGCGGATCGCGGGCCGCTTCAAGGGAGATGTCCAGGTGCAGGGCAACCTGACCATCGAGCGTGGCGCCAAGCTGACCGGTGGGGTCCGCGCCAACACCGTCATCATCGGCGGTGAGCTCGAAGGCAATATCGACGCGGCCACCCGGGTCGAGCTGCTCGAGACCGGCGTCCTCAACGGCGACCTGAAGGCGGGTTCCCTCACCGTGGCGGCCGGATCCCGCATGCGCGGCCAGGTCGAATTCGGTTGGGATGAGCGGTCGGTCTCCAAGCCGGCCGTGAAGGTGGAGACCGGCTCCGCCGCATGACCGGCATCCGTCAGGGCGTGCCGGGCTCAACCCGGACCTGTCCCCATTGCCGGACCAAGATCCTGGAAAGCGCCAGCGTTTGCCCGGCGTGCCGGCATCACCTGCGATTCGATTCCGGGGCATCGGCCCGTGCGGTGCCCCTGGTGTCCCCGCTCAAAGTCGAGGGCACCATCCGGCATCCGGCCCTGGGCGGGCCTTGGGAATACTCGGTCATGGTCTCGATCAAGAATGAGCGGGGCGAAGAGATTGCCCGGCACGTCGTAGGTGTCGGCGCGCTCCAGCCGTCGGAGCAGCGAACCTTCAGCCTGGCCGTCGAACTGTTCGCGCCCGGGGGGATGAAGCCTTAGGTTGGCTTCATGCAGTCCATTCGGCACTGGCTGAGAGCCAGGCTACGCCACGCCCTGGTGGTTCGCCGCCGGGTGCGTGGCGTTGACGTCATGCTGGACAACACCCGGCCCGACATCGACTCGCGACAGGTGCTGGAGCGCCTCGCCGCCGCCCTCGACCTCATCGACCGCTACACGCCCCACTACGGGCGCCATCTTCGACGGGACTTTTCGGGTTTCCTGGTCCAGCGCTATCCCTGCCGCGGGGCCTACTTCCTCGAAACCCGCCAGTGCCTGGTGGAACTCACCTTCTGCGTTCACCCGACCATCGGCGTACCGGAGATCGCTGCCACCATCCTTCATGAAGCCATGCACGCGCGGCTTCACGCCCTCGGCTTCCCGGTGGAGATGCAGGACCGGGCGCGCCAGGAACGTTTCTGCCGTCGCGCCGAAATCGAATTCGGAAGGCTGGTGCCGGGAGGAGAACCGGTCGTCGCGCGTGCCCTCCAGACCCTGCAGCTGGAGGATGCGGAGGTCGCCCCGGAGATCGACTGGCGGATCGCCCAGCAGCGGATGGACCAGGCCGATCGCGACGCCTCCGCTTCCTGACCCGCGCCGCTACTCGATCCTCACCGACACCGGATCGCTGGTCGGGAACGACTCCTGGAGTGCTTCATCCAACCGCTCCTCTTCATTCCGGCCGGCCTCGCCCATGTGGGTGTCGGCCGGGTTGACGGCGACCGTGGCCTGCGTCACCGGTCCGCGGTCAGACGGATCGCGGGCAGCCGGAAGCGCCGGGGAATTCCGGTGCCGCCGCCGCTCGATGGCCATGCCAAGGGCGAGCAAGCCCGCGCCCAGAGCCATGGCTCCGGCCGCCCAGGCAATGTCGCGAGCTGATGGCGGGGACACCCCTCTGGGCGCCACGGCAGAGCGTAGGGTTTTCAGCATGGCTGTCATTGGTCACCTCGGGCGTCATGCCCTTTGCCTCCTACCAACCCGGACGCTCGGGACGGATTTCCTCGCACCGCTATTCTTCTGTAGAGGCCAGGGGACCGGACCCGGGAACCACACCCGGAAAGGGGCAGATGGCTCGGATCGAGTGGGTGGGTGGATTCAGGACGGGATGGCTCCTGCTGGCGGCGTTGCTGCCGTCCACCCCGATCGCGCTCCGGGCTCAGAATGCGGCGGAGGCGGATAGTGCTGATGCGCATCGGGCCGCGCTCGCCTGGCTGGCCCTGGTCGACAGCGGCCGGTATGCGGCCAGCCTCGACAGCGCCGCCCCCTTGCTTCGGGAGATGATTACCTCACCCGAACAGTGGGCCGAGTTTCTCGCTGTGTCACGCGAAGGATTCACCGTGCTGCGACGTGAGCTGCTCATCGCCGAGCTTGACCCTTCGCTGCCGGTCGTTCCTCCCGGTCGCTACATCCGTCTGACCTTCCGCATAACGGGCCGCAAGTCCGAAGCGACCGAATCGGTAGTGCTCCAGGCGCAGCCGACCGGGTGGCGGGTGGCGATGTACGGGGTGCAGAACAACTCCTGACTCGCCGCGCTTCCATCGCGTCCTCTTTTGGTGCAGTGGGATCCGGCTGTACGTTCCGGGTCCGCCGAAACTTCTTCACAGTTGAATGGCGAGAGACCGCGCGTGAAAGGCTCATCAATGCCGCGGGTGCGTACCGGTACCGTGACCCGGCCCCTCCAGTGAGCCGACCCGTCAGTGCCGGCCTGCTCCTCTTTCGGCGATCCGCCGGGGGAATAGAGGTGTTCCTGGCTCATCCGGGCGGGCCCTTCTGGAAACGCAAGGATCTCGGCGCCTGGACCATCCCCAAGGGGCTGGTAGAACCGGGCGAGGATGAACAGACGACTGCGCGCCGCGAGTTCGAGGAGGAAACCGGGATCGAGCCGCGGGGACCGTTCATTCCACTCGGGTCGGTGCGCCAGAAATCGGGAAAGACCATTCATGTCTGGGCCTGGGAAGGGGAGGCCGATCCGGCGCGGATTCGAAGCAACCTGTCGCGGACGGAATGGCCGCGGCGCTCCGGCAACTGGATCACCTTTCCCGAGGTCGACCGCTGTGGCTGGTTCGACCTCGAAACCGCCCGGGCCAGAATGAACCCCGCCCAGGCCGAGCTGCTGGATCGCCTGATCCAGGCCCTGGAAGCCCCTCCCTGATGTGCGAATTGACGATCGACGCCATGCTACCCAAGTTGAAGCATCGGAACCGTGGGCGGTGTTATGAGTCCGACAGAAGCGGAATCCGCTTTTCTGAAGTTGCTGGAGCAGGAAGAGCTCGCGGCCGAAGCGCTCGATCCGTGGGAAGGCTGGAAAGCCTTCAAGGCGTTCCTGCATCTTCCGGTGGATGACGTGTACGACGCCGCTTCGGTCCAGGGACCCCAGTCTGTCCCCGACGAGCCGCTGCCTCCGGAGGCGCCCAACTCGGCCACTCTCTATTTCATCCGCCAGTTCTCCCGCTGGGACCATGACAGCGACGTGGGCATCCAGCGAGTCGTCGTCGAGCTCGAGTTCGACCCGAAGCAGTTGCGTCGCGCTCCGCCCATTGAAGTCTGGACCCACGATTTTCCGACCTTGTCGGACTTTGCCAGCGTGGTGGAGTCGCATCCCTGCTTTCAGGCAGCGGTCAACACGCCTCCGGTGCGGACCTCGGTGTATTCGGAACATATCTGAAGCTGGATACCGGCCGGCAGATTCGCGGCCCCTAGGAGGAGGGCGACATGTCATTCACGCTGTATCTGGTGGGGTTCCTGGTCCTCACGGCGGGAGTAGCGTGGGCCCTTTCGCTCGCGGGTGTGGCGCCCACCTGGATCGTCGTCGTGAGCGTCATTCTTCTCGGGTTCGGGATCGTTACCGGGGTGACCCGCACGCGCGCCAAGGATCCGCCGGCTCCGTGATTTCAGCGCGGGGTCTGAACCTGAGGCCGGGGACTAGAGTCACGGGCGCCGGGTGGCTACGATTCGGGCCCGACTCCCGGTCCTGTGCCGGGCGGCAACCTGAACCTCAGAGTGGATTCCCATGACCACACGTCTCGAAAAATCGCTCAAGCGGGAACTGGAGATCGACGGCAAGCCCTATACGATCACCATCGGCCCCGAAGGAGTGAAAGTCACCCCCAAGGGCGGCCGGAAAGGCGTCGAAGTGAGCTGGCGCGACATCCTGAGTGGCAGCACCGAGCTCATGAGCGATCTCAGCCAGTCGGTGGGGGGCGGAGCTTCGGACGTGTAGCCAGTCATCAGTCGCTGGTCGCTGGTCACTAGTGTCTCATGCCGAGCTTCTGACTCCATTGTGACATCGCGCGCAGGCAGACCAGATCGGCTGGCGGCTGACGACTAGTGACCAGTGACTGGCGGGTCGCCGCGCGAGCGCGCGACCGCCTCACGCGAAAGCGCAAAATCTGCCCGCGTCGTCGAATCGTCCACTACCCGCACCCGAACGGTTGACGTTCGATAGCCTGCCGCGGCGGCCCTGAGGTCCACCTCTCCCGCCCCGACATTATCCAACCGGTAGAAGCCGTCGCCGTTGGCCGTTGCCGACAGCTGACTCGGCCCCGTGACCTGGGCCCCCGGAATCGCAAGCCCTTCTTCGTTTCTCACCGTGCCTTCGACATGTCCTTGCGTCCGGTCGGCCACCGCCGGGGCGCCTGGTATCGGCGACGCCAGCCACGCGGCCGACGCGATGAGCACTACAGGTGTAACCCGCATTGCATTCCTCCCGCGCTGAAGCGTCCCCCTCTCAGATGGGATGGCGGGCGTGGGCCCAGCCTGCACACGTCCGGTCCGGATTAGCATGAGGCCCATTGCCATACCTCGAGGAGTGGCGTCAGGTTGAGGCTCGAGGCGAACCCGTGCAGGTGAACCTTTCGTGCTGCGGAGGAGCAGGCCATGATCGATCGGAAAGCGGATGCCCGGTGGGAAGGCGATCTCAAAGGTGGGAAGGGAAACATCCGGCTGGGCAGTGGTGCCTTCGAAGGCGCGTACTCGTTCGGCACCCGGTTCGAGTCCGCCAAAGGCACCAATCCGGAAGAGCTGCTGGGGGCGGCCCACGCCGGCTGCTTCTCGATGGCACTGGCCCTGGCACTGTCCCAGGCCGGTCACCCACCCACCAGCGTCGAAACCACGGCGACGGTTCACTTGGAGAAGACGGGAGCGGGCTTTTCCATCAGTGCGATCGATCTGGTGACTCGCGGGCAGGTTCCCGGCGTCTCGGCCGATGAATTCCACCGCATGGCAGAAGAGGCCGGAAAGAACTGCATCATCTCGCGCGCGCTGGCATCGGTTCCCACCCGGGTAGAGGCCACGCTGGCTTC
This sequence comes from Gemmatimonadales bacterium, assembly GCA_035709185.1. GTDB lineage: Bacteria > Gemmatimonadota > Gemmatimonadetes > Gemmatimonadales > GWC2-71-9 > SZUA-320. The sequence goes on along the minus strand of DASTEX010000450.1, from coordinate 7,540 downwards.
CTGACGATGGTTCCGGAGGACGTATGCGAGTACTGGGTATCGCGAGTGCACTGCTGCTGGTTGCATCAGCCTGCGGGGATGATGACAACTCCGGCCCCAATGGGAATTGCGAGCCGGACGCCACCACTGTCTGCCTGTCGGCGAGCCTTTTCGATCCGGAGGTCCTGAACATCTCGGCCGGCACCTCGGTGAGGTGGATCAACGGCGACGGCACGGCCCACACCACCACTTCCAATCCGGCCAATCCGGCCGGATGCCCAGGCTGGGGCCAGAACCTGGCGGGTGGCGTGACCAGTACTCCGGTGGAGTTCGTGACCGGGGGGATCAGCTGCCAGTATTATTGCAGCATTCACGCAACCGCCACGTCGGGTGCCATGCGCGGCACCATCACGGTGCAGTAGTCATACCACGAGACCATCTACCCGGGACATCAGATGCGCTTCGCAGCCCTGCAGCTGGTCCTGCTGTTCCTTGTGCCCGCAGTTCACCCGGCCCAGACCGATTCTCCGGATTCGGCCGCTGTGGCCCAGGCCGTCACTGACTATCACGCTGCGCTGGCCCGCGGCGATTCCGCAGCGGCGCTGGCGCTGCTCGCGCCTGATGCCGTCATTCTTGAGAGCGGTGGCCTGGAATCGCGCGACGAATATCGCGCCCATCATCTCCCGGGCGACATCGGGTTTGCCCGGGCAGTCCCTTCCCGGCGGGGGCCCATCAGAGTGACGCTCGCCGGCGACGTGGCCTGGGCCGTATCGTCCAGCGAGACGACCGGGACCTTCCGCGACCGGGCGATCAACAGCACCGGCGTCGAGCTCATGGTCCTCTCCCGCACGCCGGAGGGCTGGCGCATCCGGGCGATCCACTGGTCATCGCGGTCGCGCCGACCGGGATGATCGGGGTTCGGCATGGACCATCCCTCATTCCAGCATACGGCCCACCGGCCCTGGCCCCTGCCGAGCGAACCGTGGGTCGGCCGGCAGACCTGGAACGATCTGCTCTTTCTGCACTGGCCGGTTTCGGCCGAGGCACTTCGTCCCAGGGTCCCGGTCGAGCTACAGGTGCAGGAGTTCCAGGGCACCGCATGGGTCAGCGTGACGCCGTTCTGGATGTCCGATGTAAGCGTGCGCAACCTGCCGGCCGTGCCGGGCATCTCGACCTTCCCCGAGCTGAATGTCCGGACTTATGTGAACCGGGACGACCGTCCCGGCGTCTGGTTCTTCAGCCTCGATGCCGACAACTTCCTGGCCGTGCGCGCCGCCCGGGCCGTGTATCACCTGCCGTACATGGATGCCCAGATGAGTGTGTCCCAGAAGGATGACGGGATTCACTATGTCTCCCAGCGTTCATCGGGCGTGAAGTTCGAAGCGGAATACGAACCGACCGGCCCGGTTGCGCCGGCCGTGCCCGGCACCCCTGAGCACTGGTTGACCGAGCGCTATTGCCTGTACGCCCGCTCCGGCAGCGGAACCCTGTATCGGGCCGAGATCCATCACGAACCGTGGCCGCTGCAGCCCGCCCGGGTGCGAATCATTCACTCCGACATGCTGGCGGTTCACGGCCTCGAGGTGCAGGGGCCGCCGGTACACGTGCAGTACTCCCGCCGTCTCGAGGTGGCCATCTGGCCGCCGGCTCGGGTGGTTCGCTAGAATTCCCTCCGTTTCTTTCTCCACCCGGGAGCGATCGTGGATCCGCTTGTCCTGATTCTGCGCCTGTTGCACGTCGGGTTAGGGGTGTTCTGGGTCGGTGCCGTGCTGTTCGTCACGTTTCTGCTTCTGCCGGCAATGGGTGAAGCCGGTCCCGCCGCCGGCGCCGTCATGGCCGGTCTGCAGAAGCGGCGCATGATGGAGATCCTGCCGCTGGTGGCGGTGATCACCATCATCAGCGGCTTCTGGCTCTACGGCCGGAATGCCGGCGGAATCGACGGATGGGCCGGGACTCGGGTCGGGATCGCGCTCGGCACCGGCGGCCTCCTGGCGACCATCGCCCTGGTGCTTGGGTTCGTGGTCGTCCGGCCGGCGAGCATCAGGGCCACCACACTCTTGGCGGAGGTGACCCAGGTCCCCGAAGGTCCCGAACGCGCCTCGCGGATGGCCGCGGCGCAGGAGCTCAGACTGCGCAGCATCAAGTGGTCCCGGATCATTGCCGTGCTGCTGATCGTTACCACGGCGCTCATGGCCGTGGCCCAGAACCTCTGATCGGCGGCGTCGTGGGGAACCACTGACGGTCCTCGCCTGCAAAGCGATCCTGTTCGACCTGGACGGCGTACTGGTGGACTCCAGCCGCTGCATCGACCGCGTCTGGAAGGAATGGGCTGCCGCCAGGGGGTACCAGGCCGACCGGTTTATCGCTCAATCGAAAGGGCGGCGAACCTCGGAGACGCTGCGGGTGCTGGCGCCGGAGCTCGACATCGCCGCCGAGGTGGCGCTGCTCGATGCGATGGAAGAGCGGGAGACCGACGGACTCTGCGCCTTTGCCGGTGCTGGCGCGCTGCTCTCCCTCCTGCCCGGCAGCGCCTGGGGCATCGTTACGTCAGGCAGCCGTGAGGTAGCCTCGCTTCGGCTGCGAGAAGCCGGGCTCCCGGCCCCGGAGGTCTTCATAACCGGCGACCAGGTTCGCCAGGGGAAACCCGAACCCGAATGCTATCTGCTCGGCGCCGCCCGCCTGGGGGCAGATCCGGCCGACTGCCTGGTGGTGGAGGATTCACCAGCCGGAGTAGCTGCGGGACGGTCTGCCGGAATGCAGGTCCTGGCCGTACTCACGACCCACTCGGCCGACGTGCTGCAGGCCGCTCATGCCATCGTCCCGGGCCTGGAGCAGCTGCGACTGTCTGTGGCCGGCGGAGATCTCATAGTGGAGGTCCAGCACCAGGCTTAGGACTTCGGACTAAGTAGCGCCTTGGCGATCCCAGACTCATGGGTCCTGGCCCGATGGGACGCCGCGGGCAGCTAAGTCCTGAGTCCTAAGTCCTTTGTCCTAATGTATCTGTCCTCTCACCTCACCTCCCGGAAAATCTCCGGCGCCGGTGTTGATCGGATCGACGCCGTCGTTGGTGTGCACGTTCACATAAGTGTTCCCGGCCTGGATTGCCGCGATCAGGTCGGCCAGGGTCAGGCCTTCCATCGGTCCGGTAAGTGAGGCGGAGGTAATGGTGCCCTCCGCCAACACCCCGTTGACCCGTCCGCCCGCAGGCGATGCAGGACCGAACAGGAACACCACGATCGGCCCGTTCGCCCCCTCGGCCTCGAGGTGAATGTGAGAGGCCACCACGTTGTCGATGTTGGCGACAATCAGCTTGTAATCGATGGAAGTTCCATCGTCGCCCACGTGGAAAATCGCCGTGGCCCGGGCCCGGGTATCGCGGACCGGTACTTCTTCGTCGCCCGATGCCGCGGCATTGAATGTCAGCGCAGCCAGGGGAACCGATTCCTGATTCACCCGGACTTCCGCTGTGAGATAATCCTCACTGGTCGGCGCATGACAGGCCGCCAGAACGATCAGGGGTAATGCGGTTCGCATAGGTACCCTCCAGGACTGGACTCAGCCTCAAGTGGCTTGCAGCGATTCTACGCTCTGGTTGTCCCCGCACGCTTGAACGGGCTTAGTCACATCGATGCCCCATTAGCCTTCGTCCCCCGGCCAGTAAGAGCTATCAAGGTTGATAGCTATCAAGGCTGACAGCTAGCGCGCAGCGAAATACCATGCCATTGTGGTGCATGCCGTGGCGCCTTCACGAAATCGAAACCCGGGTTCTCCGCTTCCGCGGGCTCATGTACCGGATCGGATCGAACCGCTGCGTGGACGTGCCTCGGCATGTCTCGGCCGCTCTGGGTGGCGCATTTCGCATCGCTGTCCGCAGTACCATCGGGGGTCAGACCTTCCGGACTACCCTGGTTCCCCGCGGTGGGGGCCGCCACCGGCTCTTCCTCAGCGGGCGGGCGTGGAGGGCGTTGGCGCTCCGCGAGGGCGATCCCGTTTCGGTCCGGCTGGAGCTGGACCGGGAAGCCGCAGCGCTGATCCGGCACGAAGTTCCCGCGGGCGCCTGGGCTCCGCAGCCCGTTCCCACGGCCTGATTCTCCCTCAGTTATCCGCCGTTCTCCCGGTCAGGGCCCGCGGTATATTCCCCCGCCATGCCCGACCCCCGCGAACTACTGGACGACCTCCGCCACCGGCAGTCCCAGGCCGAACAGGGCGGGGGAGCCGACCGGATTGCCCAGCAGCACAAGAAGGGGAAGCTCACTGCCCGCGAACGGCTCGACCTGCTGCTCGATGAAGGCAGCTTCGTAGAGCTGGATCGCTTCGTCACCCACCGGGCCACCGGCTTCGGGCTGGAGGAGCAGAAGTATCCCGGCGACGGTGTCGTCACCGGGTTCGGCCGGATCAACGGCCGCCCGGTCTACGTCTTTTCCCAGGACTTCACGGTCTTCGGGGGCTCGCTCTCCGAGACCCACGCCCAGAAGATCTGCAAGGTGATGGACCTGGCGGTCCGGAACGGTGCGCCGGTCATCGGCCTGAACGATTCCGGCGGGGCCCGGATCCAGGAGGGCGTGGCCTCCCTGGGGGGGTACGCCGACATCTTCCTTCGCAACACCCTGGCCTCGGGTGTGGTGCCCCAGATCTCGGTCATCCTGGGGCCCTGCGCCGGGGGCGCGGTCTACAGTCCCGCCATCACCGACTTCATCTTCATGGTGCGGGGCGTCTCGTACATGTTCGTGACCGGCCCCAACGTGGTGAAGACGGTCACCCATGAAGAAGTGTCGTTCGACCAGCTGGGCGGGGCGGACATTCACGGCGAGACCTCCGGCATCGCGCACGGGGTGTTCGACTCCGAGCCCGAGTGTCTCTCCGGGGTTCGCGATCTGCTCGATTTTCTCCCGTCCAACAATCTCGAAGATCCCCCGGCCCGGCCGGTGGCGGACGCCATCGACCGGCGGGACGAAGGGCTGCTCGATGTGGTGCCGGCCAACTCGTCGCAGCCCTACGATATGCGGCGGGTGGTGGAACACGTGGTGGACGACGGCCGCTTCTTCGAGATCCACGGCGGCTATGCCGGCAACATCCTCACCGGGTTCGCCCGCCTCGGCGGGCAGCCGGTCGGCGTCATCGCCAATCAGCCGGCCGTGCTGGCCGGCGTGCTCGACATCAACGCCTCGGTCAAGGCGGCCCGGTTCATCCGATTCTGCGATGCGTTCAACCTTCCGCTGCTCACCTTCGTCGATGTACCGGGATTCCTCCCGGGCGTGGGACAGGAGCACGGCGGCATCATCCGTCATGGGGCCAAGCTGCTGTATGCCTACTGCGAAGCCACCGTCCCCAAGCTCACCGTCATCACCCGCAAGGCGTATGGCGGGGCGTACGACGTGATGAGCTCCAAGCACATCCGGGGCGATCTGAACCTGGCGTGGCCCTCGGCCGAGATCGCGGTGATGGGTCCCAAGGGAGCGGTGGAGATTCTCTACCGCGACCGGATCGCCAAGGCCTCGGATCCTGCCGCCGAGACTCAGACGCTGATCGAGCAGTACACCCGGACGTTCGCTCATCCGTATGCCGCCGCCGAGCGGGGCTACGTCGACGACGTGATCGATCCCCGGGACACGCGTCCCCGGCTGATCGACGGCCTGCGGCTGCTCCGGACCAAGCGCGACCGCAATCCGCCCAAGAAGCACGGCAACATCCCGCTCTGAGATGACGGTCACCCGGGTCCTGATCGCCAATCGGGGCGAGATTGCCCTGCGCATCGTGCGCGCCTGCCACGAGGAGGGACTGGAGGCGGTCGCGGTCTACAGCGACGCCGACCGGTCCGCTCCGTATGTCCGGGCCGCCGATCGTGCCGTTCATCTCGGCCCCGCGCCGGCCTCGGAGAGCTACCTCCGGATGGACGCCCTGGTCGAGGCGGCCCGCGCAACCGGGGCCCAGGCGATTCACCCGGGCTATGGCTTCCTTGCCGAGCGGGCTGCCTTTGCCGAACTGGTGGCGGCGGCCGGCCTGGTCTTCGTCGGTCCTCCCGCCTCGGCTATCCGGGCGATGGGAGACAAGACCGAGGCCCGGCGCCGGATGGTGGCCGCGGGGGTGCCGGTGGTGCCGGGCGGCAATGCGCCGCTGGCGGGGGTCGACCCGGCGCGGGCGCTGGCGAACGAGCTGGGGTATCCGGTGCTGGTGAAGGCGACTGCCGGCGGAGGGGGGCGGGGCATGCGGGTGGTCCAGCGCGAGGCCGACCTGGCCGGAGCGCTGGAATCGGCCGGCTCCGAAGCGCTCAAGGCGTTCGGCGACGCCGGGGTCTATCTCGAGAAGTACATCGTGCGCCCCCGCCACGTGGAGATCCAGGTGCTGGCCGATCGCCGGCGGACCATTCACCTGGGAGAGCGGGAGTGCTCCATCCAGCGGCGCCACCAGAAACTGGTGGAGGAATCGCCCTCGGTGGCGGTGACGCCCGCGCTGCGGGAGCGGATGGGTGGGGCGGCGGTGGCGGCGGCCCGGGCCGTGGGATATCTCGGGGCGGGGACCTGCGAGTTTCTGTTAGGCGCCGACGGCTCCTTCTATTTCCTGGAGATGAACACCCGGATCCAGGTGGAGCATCCGGTCACTGAGCTGGTGTACGGGGTGGATCTGGTGCGGGAGCAGCTTAGGATCGCGCGGGGGCTTCCCCTGTCCATCGGCGAGGAACCGCTGATTCCCCGCGGCTGGGCAATCGAATGCCGGATCACCAGCGAAGACGCGGCCCACGGCTTTCTGCCGTCCACCGGCCGGATCCGGTTTCTCCGCGCGCCCGGGGGACCCGGCGTCCGGTGGGACGCGGGGTTCGAAACCGGGGATGAAGTTTCCCGGTTCTACGATTCCATGATCGCCAAGCTGATCGTGCATGCGCCCGACCGGACCGCCGCCATCGAGCGGATGCGGCGGTCGCTGAACGAGCTGATCGTCACCGGGATCGCCACCAACCAGGGTTTCCACGCCCGCCTCTTTGCCGACCCCGCCTTCCAGGCGGGTGAAGTGGACATCCAGTTCCTGGAACGACGAGCCGATCTGCTGGCGCCGGCAAGTGATCCCTCCCGGGACGTGGCGCTGGTCGTAGCGGCCGCCCTGCTGGAAGATGCCCGCCGCCAGGAACCGTCCCTTTCGGTCGGCCCCGAGCACGCCGGGCGGAGCCCGTGGCTCGAGGTCGCCCGGCGCGACGGGTTGCGGTGAGCGAAGCGGTTCGGATCCTCCGGATTGCGGCGGGAGGTGACGGGGTCGGCCGGCTGGCAGATGGGCGCACGGTGTTCATTCCGCGAACCGCGCCGGACGACGAGGTCGAGCCCACGAACATCAGGCTGCATGCCCGGTTCGCGCGGGCCCGCATCGGCCGTTTGCTCCGGGACGGCCCCGACCGGATCGAGCCTCCCTGCCGGCATTACCGCGGAGATGACTGCGGAGGGTGTCAGCTGCAGCACCTGAATGCCGCGGCCCAGGTGAGCGCGCGCCGGACGATCGTGGGGGATGCGCTCCGCCGGATCGGGAAAATCGATCTGCCCGATCCGGAGCTGGAAACCGGGTCGGCCGATCTGCA
>DASTEX010000449.1:0-4600 GCA_035709185.1 Gemmatimonadales bacterium | reverse complement strand
CGTCCGCGCTGAGAGTCGCGGTCCTATGATCGGTTCGCCCGCGACCGGTGGCCGGATGCGGGGCCGACGCGAACGCTTTGTACGCGGAGAGTGAGTCCAACTCCCCCGCGAGCGAATTCCCCGCGTACAGTGCGTTCGCGGAGGCGGCCGCACCGGCCACCGTGGCAGGGGCGAACCGCCCCGCGTCCGCGCGCCCGAGACCCGCGGCCTGTCCCACTTCATGTAGTAGCCAGCCCGCCATTCGGGGAGTAACGTCTCCGTCGTGACCCAGTGGCTGCAACGCCATCAACGGAGCACCGGGCACCCGGTGGCGCCGGCCCAGGCGCTGGCGATGGTGCTGCTCCGTGATCAGACGCCGCCCGATCCCAGGACGGTGTTCGCGTGGCTGCGTGACGGCTGGCCCGATACGCCTTCGATTCTCAATCCCGAATCCCAGGGCGCCGCGACCACGGCCATCATCCAGGGCGGCGCGATCGGCTTCCTCCACGTTCCGGCAGCGGTGCCCGAAGCCGATCTGGCCGCCCCGGTGGCGACCGCCTGGCACTGGAACGGCGCGGAGCATGCGGTCAAGTCCCACCAGTCGCACGTGATCTGTTATGCCAGCAGCACCGATCTTTCCCCGATCGAGCTGCGATTGCTGCATACCCGCTTCGTCGCGGCCATCGCCGCCTCTACCGCCGCCTCCGCGGTATACGTCGGCTGCGCCATGCTGCTGCGCGAATCCGCGGCCTGGATCCTCGAGGCCCGCGAAGCCAACTGGGAAGCGCTCCCGATTCTCCTCTGGGTCGGATTCAATCCGGTGAAGCACGACGGGCTGATCTCGGCCTACACCACGGGCCTGCGGGACTTCGACCTGCTCGAGTTCGAAGTGCACCAGAGCACCCGCCCCGCGCTCGAGCTGCTCAACCGGCTGGCCGACATCGCGTATTACGCGGTGACGACCGGGATTCAGATCGGAGACGGTCACACGGTAGGAGCCAGCGAGGAAGAGCACATCGAGGTCCACCACGCAACTTCTGCATTCTTGCCCGAGTCGACGGTGGCGTTGCTCTCACTCTGACAAAGTGCCGGGTGCCGAGTATCGGGTGCCGTGCCGGGTTCTTGGTGCCGTTCTGGGTTCCTCGTGCCGAGATGATCGGACTGGAATCGAACCATGCACCATGAACCCAGAACGGCACCCGGTCACCCGGCACCCGGTACGGGGCACTTGTCTTATGAGTATCGCAACCCCGGATACAACAGATTCACCGCCACCAGGAACACCGGCTCGAACACGTAGTCGAAGACCTGCCACGCGACCACGATCCCGATCCAGCCCAGCCCTCGGTTCCGCATCAGGAAATCCTGGTAGCGGGTCGTCGCGCTGTCATTGAGGAACAGCGGGACCGCCGCGCTCCCGTCGAGCGGCGGGAGGGGAATCAGGTTGAGCGCCAGCAGCACCAGGTTGAGCGAGAAGCTCACGCTCAGGAAGAACGCCAGTCCGGGCCAGAGCCCGGAATCAATTCCGGTGGCGAGCCGGTCGAAGGTGACGCTGTCAGGCGCGCTGAAGACGCCCGCCATGGCGCCCAGCCGGATGAGCAGCGCGGAGAGGATCACCAGCACCAGATTCCCGCCAGGCCCGGCCAGTGCCATCCACGCCGCCCGTTTGGGATAACGCATCGCCCATTGCGGGTCGTAGGGGGCGCTGGCGAAGCCGATCGGCCAGCCCGACAGGATCACCGAAATCACCGGCAGCACCACCATGCCGAACGGCTCCCGCCGGATGTGCGGCCGGGGATCCAGGCTTACCTGGCCGCCGTGATAGGCGGTCAGATCACCGCCCAGCTTGGCGGCCCACGCGTGCGCCGCCTCGTGCAGCGTGACCGAGTACAGGAACACGAAGTAGTAGACCAGTCCGTTGGCGATGTCGCTGGTTGAATTCACGAGCGGTCAATCCCCTTTGGGTGAGGTGTAAGGAGTAATGCGTGAGGAGGCCGACCTCTCCTCCTCACACCTTACTCCTCACACCTTGCTCCTCACGCCTGCCACCTCACTCGCAAGGCCTTCCAGTGCGGTCAGCATCGCGCCGGCGTCGGGCCAGCGGTCGTCGGGGCTCGGTGCCAGCGCCGTCCGGATGACGAGCGCCAGGGATTCTGGCACCGTTGGCTCCACCGCGCGAGGGTCGGGTGGCGGCCGCTCCAGCCGGCGCGCGATATGGCCGGTCAGGGTCGGCGCGTTGAACGGGCCTTCCCCCGTGGCGCATTCGTAGAGCACCGCTCCCGCCGCGTAGAGATCGGTCCGGCCGTCGATCGACTCACCCAGCAGCTGCTCCGGGGCCATGTAGTCCGGCGTTCCCACCACCGCGCCGGCCACGGTGATCCCCGGCTGGGAAGGGGCATCGGCCAGTCGCGCAATGCCGAAGTCCATCACCTTGAGAAAGCCCGAGGGATCCATCGTCAGATTGGCCGGCTTGATATCGCGATGGATCACGCCGGTCTCGTGCGCCACCCGCAGGGCCCGGCACAGCTGCTTCCCGATGCCGAGGGTGACGTCCACCGGCAGCCGGCCCTTGGTGGCGATCAGCTCATTGAGCGGAGTGCCTTCGACGTATTCCATCGTAATGAACAGCAGGCCCTGGTCCTCGCCCAGATCGTGGGTGCGCACCACGTTCCGGTGGGTGATCCGGCGGGCCAGCCGGATTTCCTGCTTGAAACGGTCCACCACGCTGGGGGCCACCCGGGCCAGGTCGGCGTGCAGCACCTTGAGCGCGATGGTTTCGTTCAGCTCGCGGTCGCGGGCGCGATAAACGCTCCCCATCCCGCCCGAGCCCAGATGGGCCACGATCTCATAACGTCCCGCCAGGATGCGTCCGTTCTCCAGGGGCGCGCCGTCCTCGCCGGTGCTGGGTCCGTTCCGGGGCGCGCTGAGATAGCTGACCAGCCGCTCCTTCTCCCGCAGCTCTCCCTGCAGCTGATCGAAGGCGCGGCCCAGTTCGCCCAGCTCGTCCCGGCGAGTGGTCGGTACCGTACCGCTGTAGTCGCCGGTTGCCATCCGCCGGGTCACCGACACCAGCTGGCGCACCGGCCGGGTGATGCCGCGCGCCATCAGGGCCGAGGAAATCAGGGCCAGCACCAGTCCCACGCCGAGCACCCCCCAGATCACCCGCTGCACCCTCAGGTACGGCGCCAGCTCCGCCTGCCGGGAGCGGAGTCCCACGATGCCGCCGACCGGCGTGCCCGCGGCCGTGCGCATGGTCGCGATCGCGCCCACCCACTCGCCGCCGCCGGTCTCGAGGTCGAGCCGCTGCAACGCCGTGTCGCGGCCGATGGCTTCGACCACGCGTGCGGCTTCCCCGATCGTCGCCGCGCGCACCTGAGGACGGTCGAGCGTATCCCGTGCGAAGATCAGGATCTCCGAGCCGGTCACCCGGCGGAGCGTGTCCGCCAGCGCGCTGTCGACTGGAAGGGCGGCGACCAGGACGCCCAGCGGCGGCGTGCCCGGCGTGCCGAGGGGGACCGCCGCGGCCTGGTAGACCAGATCACCCCGGGGCGAGGGCTCGACCCAGGCGCCCAGCGCCGTGTGACCGGCGAGGGCCTGCGCCACCAGCGAGCCCGGTGACATGTCCTCGCCGTGCTGATCCGGGCGGTCCGACCACGACTGGAGAATGCCCTGCGGGTCGGTCAGGAGGGCCCAGTCGGCGCCGATCTGGTCGCGCAGCTCGTTGGCGGCGTCGACCAGCGTGGCCCGGTCGCCGCTCTCGATCGCCCCGCCCACCCGCGCCACGTAGGTGGGAACCTGCGCCAGCCGCTCGGCCACGGCCCGGAGCTGGTTGCCGCGGGCCTCGAGCCGATCGGTGATGGCGGCTTCCGCCGCGGTGAGCTCGCGCGCCAGCGAAGCGTCCGCCGCCCGGTTGGCCACCCGCTGAATGACGAGGAGGGCGCCGACCAGCACGACCACCACCAGCATTGAGGTGAAGCCGAAGAGACGAACCCCAAGGGAAGCGATACGCGGGTTAATAACGGCGTCCCTCGGGCGCGTAGGGCTTGCCGAACTTGTTGAGGTGCCGGGTCGGCTTCCAGCCGCTGGCGTCCAGCCGGAGGCTGACGGAGGCGCCGGCGGGGGCGACCTCGAGGTCCAGGGTCTGATGCCCGCCCCGCTCGTGCCAGGCGTGAACGGTATACGAACCGGGTGGCACTCCGGCAAGGGTGAACGATCCGTCCGCTCCCGGCTGAGTGAACCACGGCTCGTTTCTCACTACCACGTAGGCGCTCATCGCCGCGTGCACGTTGCAGTAGACCCGCACGACGCCCGGTCGCGCGAATCGGGTGGACCGGGTCTGTCTCCGCCCGTAGAGCCCGAGGTCGAAGGTCGCCTCCTCCGACTGGGAGAATACGTTGTGGTCGAACGAGTCGTGATTAGGGAACGCGACCGTGCTCCCCACCGGAACGACCAGTACGTGCGGCAGGAACTCCTTGTTATGGGTGTTGATCACGGCATCGACCGGCCGGGGCGCGGGACCGGTGCCCTCGAGCCAGATCACGGCATCGGCCACGTCGGTCGCACGCTTGCCGCCCTTCTCCAGGATGGTCAGGTTTCCCGTCACGCTCCCGGCCGCCTGAGC